>NZ_JALJYG010000010.1 GCF_024170505.1 Methanocalculus alkaliphilus | reverse complement strand
ACTGAGCAGTATGCCGAGGTCTTTCACCTCTCGACTCGCATGGCTTAGTCAAACCCTGATAGCAATAGCCTCTGGCAGGATCAACCAGAATGTTAATTATAAAAGCACACTTCGATCTTGGCTTACGACGATATCATCCCTGATACCATCAGTACTCACGTACTACTTACTTTCGGAATCAGCGGTCACTCAATGAATGTCCGCATTACCACAGCCAACGTCAGAACCGACACCGGTCACAGCCGGGTCGCATCGGTTCTCCACTGAGAATATCTCGGGTTTATTCTATACGCAGAGCGAGTATTTAACCCCTGCGTTCTGCATCCGGAGACGCTGGTGCATCTCCTGCGCAGATTCTACATGTTAGCGGTGTGAGGATATATAGGTTTCCGCCCCGAAGGACAACGTTACCGGATCACACCCACCACCCTGACGAGCCCCGGCATATACAGCACCGGGACCCGGTGGCACAGACCCCCCTGAGAGGGTGCTGCGCCCGGTCGGAGGCGGGATGCCGAAATCCCGGATATGCTCCGGATTGCGGCTGGTTCGGGCGCTTTAACGCGGAGCAGTGCCCCGTCGCGGCGCCCTCCCGCCCCCTGCGACTCTACATAGAATGCTATTCGCACTGATAAAGGTTCGGTTACTCGAGAGGATCGGACAGAGCAGAACTGATCCCGGATCAAGGAAACCCCACCAAAAATCCGTAATGGAATCAGATTCTGAAGCTCAATGGCGATGACGCGCAGATAGTCAGATTTGATAAGGGTGAGAGAAGCCCTCTCGCCACATCCAGAATTCCCCGAACACTGGAGAGTCACCCCCACCGATCTTTCGATAGCCATCATCTGAATGCGGGATACATTAATCTCTCTTGCATCGCTGAAAAGAGTGGTATCCATGACTGAAGGTTCAACGCAGGGGCGGCGACCGGCCATAGCACTGTATGCCGTCACCGAATGGGATACTGAGGAGATCGTCCACCTCTACCGTGAGGCGGGATGGTGGGACGAAAACTACGACGCAGGCAATATACCTGCAATCATCCTGGGAAGCCACCGGTTCGTCGTCGCCGTTGATGAGAGAACCGGCTCTGCCGTAGGTATGGGAAGGACGATATCTGACGGAGTCTCGGATGCCTACATTCAGGATCTTGTTGTCCTCAGGCAGTACCGGAGATGCCGCATCGGAGTGGAGATAGTCAGGCATCTTATTGATCTCTGCGCGGAAGATGGCATCGGCTGGATCGGACTGATTGCAGAACCCGGCTCAGACCCCTTCTATGAGAGGATAGGGTTCCAACCGATGATACAATATATCCCGATGCTGTATAAATAAAAGGAAGAAATGCTCTCTTTAGATGATTTTTCACCGGTAACGCTGGAGAGCAGGGATGCAATCGAGCGATATCTGCGGTTATATCCCCAGACTCACAGTGATAATACCACCATCAATATGCTCTGCTGGAACCATTATGCCAATTACCACTATTCCATTCAGAATGACTCACTCCTCATCATGACAATAGTCAATGGGGAACGTACATTTCGACTCCCCATCGGCCCCCGGGATGATGGGCTCATCAACGATCTCTTCTCTCTTGCTTACCGGGAAGGAGGGGAGATCCCGGTACAGATGCTGGATGAGACAACCCGTCAGTGGACAGAGGGGCTCTACCCGGATCTCCCTATCCATGAGGATCGCGACTTTGCCGATTACGTCTACGTCGCCTCGGATCTTGCCGACCTGCCGGGGAAGAAGTATGTCACCATCCGGGGCCAGATAAACAGATTTGTGAAAAGCCGGAAGTACACAGTCGAGGCGATCACCAGGGATAAGATTGCCGAGGTACGGATCTTCCTTGATGAATGGTGCGAATGGAAACACTGCGATGAGATACCGATCCTTGCGTATGAGCGTGATGCAGTCATCTACTCCGTCGATCACTTTAGTGACCTTGAGTGTCGTGGAATCCTCATCCGGACGGGGGACGGAATCGGAGCTATTGCGATCTGGGGTGAGTTGAACCCTGAGACGATCGTCGTTCACTTTGAGAAGGCCCTCCCCGGATTTGACGGCATCTATAAAGTTATCAACATGAGGACGGCCAAGACGGTTCAGGGAACATACAGGTTCATCAACCGTGAATCGGACATGGGTGCTCCGGGACTCCGCGAGGCGAAGAGCAGATATCATCCGAATCATATGGCCCCGGTCTGGTACATCCGACGGGCAGATATGGAAGCGAGGGCTGAACTCTTCTCCGGGAACAGATAATAAGAGAATAACCAGCCAACACCCCACCCCCTCCTCTTTTCAACACAATTACGAACTATCATAAAGCCCGCAGGATACAATCTATATATGCAGTACCTCATCACCGGCGGGGCCGGATTTATCGGATCGAATCTTGCAGACCACCTTGCAGAAGAACATACAGTTACCATCATCGACAACTTCGCCACAGGCAGGCGTGAGAATATCCGGGATCTCATCAACCACCCGAATGTGACCTTCATCGAGGGGAACATCACCGATGCCGATCTGATGCATGAGATTACCAAAGGGATCGATGGGATCTTCCACCAGGCAGCCATACCATCCGTCCCCCGTTCAGTGAGAGATCCAATAACGACAAACGAGGCAAATGTCACCGGTACATTGCAGGTTCTTGTCGCCGCCAAAGAAAATAACGTCCGCAAAGTCGTCACTGCCTCATCCTCCTCGGTCTATGGCGACACCCCGACCCTCCCAAAAGAAGAAGGAATGGTACCAAATCCCCTCTCCCCGTATGCGGTAACGAAGCTCACCGATGAGTATTATGGAAAGGTCTTCTCAGAGCTCTATGGCATCCAGACCGTCTTCCTCAGGTACTTCAATGTCTTTGGACCCCGGCAGGATCCAAATTCGGAATATGCGGCCGTCATCCCCAAGTTCATCACCCGGCTTCTGCAGAACGAATCCCCGATCATCTACGGCGATGGCGGCCAGACCCGCGACTTCACCTACATCGCCGATGTTGTCCAGGCCAACCGGAAAGCAATGGAGAGCGATGCAATCGGCATTTATAATATCGCCTGCGGGAAGCGGATCAGCCTCAATGATCTCGCAGAAACCCTCATGGAGATAACAGGTGTACGCCGTCCGCTGATATACGAAGACGAGCGGGAGGGTGATATCCGCGACTCGCTCGCCGACATTACCAGGGCAGAGAAGGCGTTTGGCTTTGAACCGGCATATACACTCGAAGAGGGGCTGAAAGAGACGGTCGCCTGGTTCAGGGAGAGGATGTAGGGCAGAGGGGAGCGAAGAGACCCCCCCGCCGAGGTGGAAGATCCCGCCCTGGAGACCCATCCTGAAAATCAAAAGTCAGGGCCATCAGATAACCCTTCTTTTTGCGTACTCCGGCGACAGAAGAGAGTCACATGCACCTTACGGGGAAAAAGACCACTGAAGATAAGATCTAAATATACCCATTTCAGGAATATTTCAAAAATTAAGGATGAATGGGCCTGTCCGGATTCGAACCGGAGATCTTCGCCGTGTAAGGGCGACGTCATGACCAGCTAGACCACAAGCCCGCTCTGCCTATACCTATTATCCCTGCAGACAGTTAAAGACTGCCGATCTTCTTTCTCCAAAATGAAGGGGGAGAGTTCACCCAAACCCCTCCTCCATTCGTTTGTTTGCTCTTCAGATGAGGCCAAATGACTTCAGTGTCACTTCAGGGTTGACAGCGCCGACATGGTAGACTGCGCCCTCTGAGAGCTCGTTGATGACAACCTCAGCAGGGGAGAAGAGCGAGGTGTCAATCTGGTAGAAGTCATAGTTGGCTTCCTTGAAGATGTCATTGAAGGGCTTGCCATAGCCTTTCGAGGTGTTGCTTGGGATCTTTCCGAGATAGTCCTTAATCTCAGGAGCATTCATCGTCAGGAAGATTCTGCCATAATAGATGGTTGCATCGTTTGTGACACCCATCGCAAGCTTCGGGCCGCGGACCGGTGGAATCGGGGCGGTACCGATTGCTGCTGAGATCTTCTTTGTGTCAAAGCCAAGCTCGTTCAGCTTGTAGACAGCAGTCTCCACACAGCGGCCTGCCACCTGAATGGATCCGACGATCGAAGAGGTCGGTGCAACGACGGCGCAGACATTCTCGACCTCGACCTTGCATGCCTCGGCAATCTTCTCCATAACCTCGCCATTTGGCAGGGTGTCGGACTCAAGGCAGATGACGGCTGAGTCAAACTCATCCTCGTACTCGATGACCTCGTAGGTGTGCTTCGGCTTCAGCGAGAGTGCACGGGCAGGACCGCTCCCCATCGCAAAGAAGTTCCCGGCCTTCACGGTCCATCCTGCCTTCTGCGCTCCGAGGCAGGAGATGGCTGGGAAGTCCGTGTTGATATCGATAAACGGCTGGGGGAACTGGTTGATCTCACCCATACGGTAGGTGACTTCGCCAAGACCTCCCATGCAGATTCTGGTGAAGTACTCGCCCGCACCATAGCCGCCAGGCACACCAACACCACAGTCAACAATCCGTGAGCCGTTATCAAGCTCGTGGTAGGCGACATTGAGGAGATCGGAGATTTCTACAAGTTCTTCAAAGAGATTTAATCCAAGTTCATTTACACTGACCATACAATCCCTCTAACATCACTAATGAGTAGTGGAGAATAGATAAGAGTTGCCAAATTGATTCATCAAAGGAGATCGAGAACAATCCCCGGATCATACCGGAGAGAGATGACCCGGGTCCTTCCTCTTCCAATGCGATAATCGAGGTTGATCAGACGGAGCATATCCAGTTTCCTGATGATCTCATAGTAACGGGTGTAGCTGAGCTTCATATCCTTCTTCAGAGCGGCATGCACCTCACCAGCGGCGGTTCCGGCACCCTCACCACTCATCTCTGCTATAACCGCAAGGACGGCCTTCTCCTCATCCCGGAGGCTCCGTAGAATCGAGGTGAGGTGATAGCGCTGGGAGACCTCATATGCCTTACAGACATCATCCCGTGTCACCGTCCTCCGCGCATCCCGTTCAGCCAGAAAACCGGCTCTTTTCAGGAGATCGATCCCGGCACGGAGATCACCCCCCCGCATCGTTCTGTCAACAACGAGCTGAAATACATCCTCGGAGATGACATTGGGGTAAAAGCCCTGGGAAACCCGCATCCTGAGAATTTCCTCCACTTCAGCAGCAGTATATGGAGGGAAAGGCACCTCTGTCGTCCTGAGAACAGATGCAACCCTTGAATCAACTGCAGCTGCAATGTCAATATCCATATCCGAGAAGATGATGATCAACCCGACCCGGGCATTCTCATATGCCTCATGCGCACGAAGGAGGGGATAGAGGATATTATTGATCTCATTGTCATGAAGGAGATAATTGGCATCATCCAGGCAGATGATAAGGACGATATCCTCCTTCTGAATACGCCGGCAGACGGCTTCATACACCTGCTTAAAGCTCGTTCCCGAGGGTTGAGGGGGATGGCCGGCAAGCTGTTTATAGACTTTTGCAATGATTGCGTACCTGGTATTATCGATCTGGCAGTTGACATGGACCGGAACGAGCCTCTTCGTCGTCTCCTCAATCTCAGCAAAGAGCTTCTTCACCGTCGTCGTCTTTCCGGTACCGGGAGGGCCCCGGCAGAAGGAGTTCAGGGGACGGCCCCCCCGAAGACCCGGCTGAATCTGAAAGGCAAGGTCCGCAGTCTGATTCTCACGAAAGAAGAACTGATCCGGGACAAAATCCATCTCAAAGACCTCAGGGTCACGAAAGATCGTCTCATCCCACATCAGCAGCCTCTTTACCACAACAGAATCCCCCTCAGGACTGGTTCATGCACTTCTTACAGAGTGTCCGGTTCATGAAGAGGTGGCTTACGTCATGTTGCACCTTGTTCACCTCCACCCCGCAGGCCTCACAGGTATGAACTGAGCCACCAGTCTGTGGCTCTTTTACAGACCCATCAGAAGCAGTATGCCCATTATCGGGCCCCTCAATATCCGGAGCGGGAATTTCAGCCTCCGGAGGATACTCTTCACCGGCTGGAGCAGGGATTTCATTCTCAGGCTCAGTTTTTCCTTCCAGATGCGCATCCGCTTCCATCGGCATGGGATCAGGATAGTCATCTCCGGAGAGATCACGGGAAGGCATATCCTGGTAAAAATCCTGACTCCCGGTAACCGGACAGGAGGCTGATGGCACCGCAGACCCCTCATGAGGATGGAAAGACCCAAAGACACGGCGCCGGTAGTGATCAACTCGCTCTGCCGTTGCAGGATCATCCCTCCCTATCCGTGAGAGAAGAGAGTCCATGGATCTGATGAGATCATCTGCCTCCTCATCTGATCCGATCTCACCACGTAGATCAAGCCTGATATTCTCGTAGTTATCAAGATTAATCGTGATGCCTATCGTCATGTCTCTGCGGGAACCCATACTTCAATATCCCCTCATGAAAGAATATGGTTTGCGGAAGAACCATACTTTGGGAGAGCGCATAAAGAGGCAGGCAGATGATGAGAGTTACCCCCGCTGACACCAGATGATGACGCAGGGATCTGATGCCACCTTTCCAACCTTTCTGCAAACATCTCTGTTACGATATAAGGTCGTGAGAGAGTAGAGAACCAACAGCAACCGTTTCCATCCATCATTATCCTCCTCAGAAGCGCAGCCAGTCCGAATCCTCATCAAGGGTCTTGCGGGAGAAGAGAAGCGGGAGGAGATCCGGTCCGCGCATCAGCCCAAGGGAGCCTTTCTTCGCCTCTTTCTCCGAGTATCGCTCGGTTCTGTCCTTTCCTTTTCCAAGGATGGCAAAGGGCACAGGATCTGCGGTATGGGTCCTGAGCCGAATCGGGGTCGGATGATCGGGCAGAAGGGCAATAGTTCCATCAAACTCGTCAAGTGCGATCCCGATCGCATCATCAAGCCGTTCAATAGCCCGGACCTTCTCTTCAATACTGCCGAGATGTCCTGCTTCATCCGGGGCCTCGACATGAACATAGACGAAATCGAGGCGCTTGAGCGCATCCAGGGCATAGCGTATCTTCGCCCGATAATCTGTATCAAGGAATCCTGTCGCACCCGGAACCCTGATCACCTCCATCTCAGCAAGACGCGCGATACCGAAGAGGAGATCAACCGCGGAGATGATACCTCCTTTCAGGCCGAACTTCATATAAAATGGGAGAAACGAAGGGGTTTTCCCACCGCTCCATGGCCAGATGGATGTTGCAGGACGAAGACCACGTTCCATGCGCTTCAGATTCACAGGATGTTCTGTAAATACCTCCTTGGAAACCTCAATGCAGCGCCGTAAAAGCTCTGCATCTGGTCCTTTCGGGAGTGAAGAGGCCGCATCCCTGCCAACAATGTCGTGGGGGGGTACGGTCTTTGCTCCTTCAGCCCGATGAGCGATAAGCAGGTTCCGGTAACTCACCCCGGGATAGAGATCAATCTCAGGAAGCGAATCTCTGAGCGCTTCAAGGAGCGCACCACCCTCCTCACTTGAGATATGACCTGCTGAGAAGTCCTCCATCACCCCGTCACGGATCGTCACCAGATTACATCGGTATGCAATATCATCAGGTGCAAGTGGAATGCCCATCGAGGCAGCCTCAAGAGGACCCCGTCCGGTATAGTGCCTGACCGGATCATACCCGAGAACCGAGAGGTTGGCGATATCAGACCCGGGCTCATACCCATGCGGGACGGTGCGGAGAGCACCCATCCGGCCCTCACGCGCTATTGCATCCATGTTGGGAGTCTCTGCATACTCAAGTGGTGTCAGGCCACCAAGATCCTGGAGTGGTTCATCCGCCATACCATCCCCGAGGATGAGGAGATATTTTCTCCCCTTCCCGTACCGATCAACCGGAAGCATCGTAGATCTACATCTGTGTGTCGTATCATTAAAAGCCTCCATAGAACCAATCAGATACCACCTTGACATCGAATACGAGAGATATTGTTGGGATCTTCCTCCGCGGCCTCCTGATGGGGGGATCAGATATCATACCCGGAGTATCAGGGGGGACAATGGCCTTCATCACCGGTATCTATGGCAGACTCATCAATGCAATCGCAGCTGTCCGCCCACAGTCACTCCTGCATATTCTGCGCGGTGATATCGGCTCATTCAAAAAAGATGTTCTTGCAACCGATCCGCTCTTCCTGATCACCCTGCTTGCAGGGATCGGGACCGCGGCACTCCTGATGTCACGGATGATCCTCCATATCCTCACAGGGTACCCGGCGGAGGCGTTCGGCCTCTTCCTCGGGCTGATCGTCGCATCATCAGTACTGATTGCGGTGCAGGTCAAATCAAGAAATACCCTCGCGGTACTCTTCGTCGGAGGAGGATTCCTTATCGGATACCTGATCGGGGATCTCCCAACCGGCTCATTTGATCACTCACTTCTGATGATCTTCATCACAGGTATGGTCGCCCTCTGTGCGATGATCCTTCCCGGCATCTCCGGCGCTTATCTCACCCTCGTCCTTGGCCAGTATGAGTATCTCCTTCAGGCGATCCGCGATGTCTCACTCCCTGAGATCATCACATTCATCGCGGGAGGGGTTGTTGGAATCCTCCTCTTCTCACGAGTACTCCGCTACCTCCTTGATCGCTATACTGCCGCAGTGCTCGCCTTTCTAACAGGCCTCATGCTCGGCTCGACCCGAATTCTCATTGAGCGGATAGAAGAAGCCGGAGGTTTTTCACCGGGTGCAGCCGCCGCCTGTGTCGCCGGAGTACTTCTCATTGGTATGATCGAATATCTGAGAAAGGGGAAGAGAGAGCATATTCTCAAAAAGAGAGATTAGATCTCCAGGATCCCCGCCCGGACCGCCTCGCGGACACTCTCAGCAGATCCGATCGGGGGTCTCCACCCAAGGCTCTGGATTTTCTCAATCGAGAGGAGCATCTTTGGGACATCCCCGGTCCATCCCCGATCACCACCGGTGAATGAGAAGGCAACATCAGAAAGTCCCATCTCATCAACAACGATCTCTGCGATACTGACGACATCGATCCAGTCGGTCGATCCGATGTTATAGCAGTTGTAGCGATCCGGACCCTGTTCAGTTGCATACACCATCGCCTCCACACAGGCGCCGACGGTTAGATATGATTTGGTCTGCGTTCCATCACCAAGGATCTCAAGGCGCGTGGGATCCCGCCGGAGCTTCCTGATAAAGTCGAAGATCACCCCATGGTTACTCCTGGGACCGATGATATTTGCGAAGCGGAAGATCGATCCCCGCATCCCATAGGTATGGCAGTATGACGCTATCATCGCCTCTGATGCAAGTTTGCTCGCACCATAGACCGATATCGGGATCAGGGGCGCATAGTTCTCGGGTGTCGGGATGACTGAGGCCTCGCCATAGACCGTCGAGGTTGAGGTGAACGATATCTCAGGGATGCCATGCTCCCGCATCGCCTCAAGCACCTTCATCGTCGCCGTGACGTTATTTTCATAGACCGACCAGGGCGTCTCTGCGCTCCCCCGGACATCGGGATCGGCGGCGAGGTGGAAGATCCGATCGGCACCTGCGCATGCCCCCTGCCATCCATCAGAGAGGAGGTCGGCTTCTATCAGCTCCACTGCACCCTGTTTGAGATGGGCACGGAGATGATCCCGATTCCCATTGGAGAGAGAGTCGATGACACAGACGCGATCGCCCCGCCCAAGGAGGAGATCAACGAGATGAGATCCGATGAATCCGGCACCACCGGTTACGATACTGAACATTATAGACTAATAGGGGAGATAGACCATAGAAGTACCGTTATGTTCATCGGCATCGATCATGGAACGACAGCCATCCGCTTCGCCTCAGCAACCGGAGGTTTCAAGATGAGTCGGAGTGATGCGCGGGATTTTGTGATCGATGATCTCACCCGCCTCTGCCCGGTTGAAGAGATTGAAGGTATCGCTCTCTGTTACTCAATGGGTGATAACTTCACCGCAATCACCGATATACAGAAGTTGAAGAACCGGGGGGTTATTACCCGCGAAGGTGCGGGGGAGCATGTCGGCGGCGGCACCCGGGTCTATGATATGATCGCCGCCTCCGGCATCCCCGCTGTCGCCATCCCTGGTATTCATCGGGGATCCGATACCGATCCACGGTTCAAAGTCTATTCACATCAGACAAGCCCTGAGAAGATCGGCATAGCCTACGCAGTCTCAAAGGATCTCGGAGAAACCTTCGTTGTCTCGGATACAAGTTCCAATACCGTCACCCTCCTCATCAGGGAATCACGGATCATTGGGGGATTCGATGCCTGTATCTTTGCCCCCGGCACACGCCACGGCGCACTGGATGTGGATGCGATACGAAGAGTGGATGAAGGTATTGAGAGTGCAAATGAGGCATTCATGCATGCGGGAGTGACCGATAATCTCCCCGAAGATCTCCATCTCCCGACGATTGCCCTCTTCGCTGCGATGGAGTGTGCATCCCTCCTCCTCCTTGCCCCGGAGGCGAAGGTGGCACTCGCCGGATCGTGTGCGCCCGCCATAGCCGGAGAGGTGAGGCAGCTCCTCTGCCGTGATGTTGCAACCTATGATGAATGGTCCGCCTCGCGGGGCCTTTCGATGATCGCAGAGGATATCGCGGATGGTCGAAGAGAAATACTGGGAATTCCTGTGGATGTGTAAATTTATATGATTAATCGTGTAAGATTATACGGGGTTATTCTTGAGAGAGTTACGCATCCACGGAAGAGGTGGGCAGGGCTCTGTCACCGCGGCTGAGCTGATTGCAGTTGCAGCATTTGCAGGTGGCTTATATGCCCAGGCCTTCCCCGCTTTTGGTGTCGAACGGCGTGGTGCTCCGGTACAGGCATTCGTCAGGCTAAGTGACGAGACGATCCGCCTTCGGAGCCAGGTTTATGAGCCGGACTACATCATCGTCCAGGACAGCACACTGATTCGTGACGTCAATGTCTTCGCCGGTATGAAACCGGGCGGGATTGCCATCGTCAACACAGAGAAGTCAGGCGGATATAACGCACCCGAGGGTGTCAAACTGATCACTATCGATGCCACAAAGATCGCGCTTGAAGAGATCGGGTTACCGATCACAAACACAGCGTTGCTTGGGGCTTTTGCCGCAGCAACCGGCGAAATCGATTTTTCTGCACTTGAAGACGCAATCCGCGGCAGATTCGAGGGCAGGCTCGCTGAGACAAACATACGATCCGCCCAGAGAGCCTTTGAGATGGTGAAGGGAGGGAATGCATAATGCCGTTAAATGTCGGATGTACTGCCCGCCCTGGTCGGGGCAGGGATAATAAAACAGGTTCATGGCGGGTTTTCTACCCGATCTTTACAGAAGAGACCTGCTCCGGCTGTGAGATCTGCATACTCCTCTGCCCTGAGGGATGTATTGAGAAGCAGGGCGAGAAGAAGTATGTGCCGGATCTCGACTACTGCAAAGGCTGCGGCCTCTGCGCTGAAGAGTGTCCCGGAGACGCGATCACCATGGAAAAAGAGGAGAAATAGATGAAAGAGATACTTGAAGGATCACACGCGGTCGCCGAGGCTGTCAGGCTCTGCCGGCCACAGGTCGTCTCCGCGTATCCGATCACTCCCCAGACCCATATCGTCGAGGCGCTCGCCTCGATGGTCGCAGACTGTAAGCTGGATGCCGAGTATATCTGTGTCGAGAGCGAGTTCTCCGCACTCTCCGCATGTATCGGCGCCTCAACCGCCGGATCGCGGACCTACTCGGCAACCACAGCACAGGGCCTTGCCCTGATGTTTGAGGTCTGCTTTAATGCAGCAGGGATGCGCCTCCCGATCGTGATGACGATCGCAAACAGGGCGATGAGTGCACCACTCTCCATCTGGAATGATCAGCAGGACTCAATCTCACTTCGTGACTCCGGCTGGATCCAGCTGTATGCCGAAGATAACCAGGAGGCACTCGATCTCCATCTCCTTGCATACCGGGTCTGTGAAGACCATGACATCCTCCTGCCGGCATTCGTCTGTTTTGACGGCTTCATCCTCTCACATACCTATGAGCCGGTCGACATGCCGGCACAGGAAGAGGTCGATGCATATCTGCCCGCCTTCAACCCATACCAGCGTCTGGATGCAAAAGATCCCATCTCCTTTGGGATGTATGCCACCCCGGACTACTACATGGAGTTCCGCTACGAAAACCAGCGGGCAATGCTCCGGGCCAAGGAAGCGATTGTAAAGTATGGAACCCTCTTCAAAGAGCAGTTTGGACGTGATTACAGCGGACTCATTGAAGGGTACGAGCTTGAGGATGCAGAGATCGCCCTTGTTGCAATGGGATCGATCTGCGGCACCGTGAAAGACGCAATCGATGAGATGCGAAAAGACGGTATCAAAGTCGGGCTCCTGAAGATCCGGTGCTTCCGTCCATTCCCTGACGAGGAGATCGCCGCCGCACTTGCACATGTAAAGACGGTCGCAATTCTTGACAAGAACGTCTCTCTTGGATCAAAGGGTGCAGTCGGCCTTGAGATCAAGGATGTACTCTATGGATCGTCGATTGCGGTCTATGACTATATCCTCGGCCTTGGTGGAAGAGATATCAGAAAGAAGGACATCAGAGCGATAACAAAACTTGCCGAACAGGGGAGTGGAGATATGTTCTATGGACTGCGCGAGGAGTTGTTGTAAATGGTCGATAAAAGTATTGAAAACTTCGAGTGTGGTCACCGGGCCTGTGGCGGGTGCGGTGCGGCAACCGCTGTACGGATGATCCTCAAAGGCGCCGGGGAGGATGTCATCGTCGTCTCCCCGACCGGATGTCTTGAGGTCTTTACGACACCCTACCCGGAAACAGCATGGAAGGTCCCCTGGATCCACTCACTCTTTGAAAATGCCGCAGCCGTCGCTTCAGGAATCGAGGCCTCACTCAAACGGCAGGGGCGCAGCGAGAAGGTTCTTGTCATCGGTGGCGACGGGGCAACGGTCGATATCGGGATGCTCTGCCTCTCGGGGGCCTTTGAGCGGAACCACGACATCACCTACATCTGCTATGACAATGAGGCGTACATGAACACCGGGATCCAGCGATCCGGGGCAACACCCTTTGATGCAAGCACATCAACAAGTCCGGCAGGGTCCTGTTCGATGGGGAACAAACATGCAAAGAAGGATGTTCCGGCTATCCTTGCCGCTCATGGATCACCATATGTCGCAACCGCTTCACTCTCATACCCGACCGACCTCATGAAGAAGGTTGAGACTGCCGTCAACACCCCCGGAGCCACATATATCCAGGTTCATGCACCATGCTGTACCGGGTGGGGCTTTGAGGGTGATCAGACGGTGGCTGTCGGAAAGCTTGCCATCGAGACCGGTCTCTGGGTAAACTATGAGATGATCAATGGTGTTGTCAAGAAAGCGAAGAAGGTGAAGAGGAAGCCGGTCGAGGAGTATCTCTCAGTCCAGAAACGGTTCCGCCACCTCTTCAAGCCAAAGAGAAACGAAGAAGAGATCGCAAAGATCCAGGCGATCGCGGATGCAAATGCCGCAAAATTTGGGATCGATATTTAGACCCCAACTACTCTTTTGTACTCACCCTCATCGCATAATAGCCGAAGAGGAGAATGATCATCAGCATTATCCAGATGGTTCCAAAAGCATAGAGGATGACCTCCCTGGTCTCATCATAATAACGAATGTCGGCATACCGGGTCTTCTCCCAGGTGATCATAAGACCCCCGTCAACGACCGTTGTCTTTCCACCCTGGCTCACATATCCAAGGAGCGGGTTTCTGACATCATACCCTTCCGGGAGAAAGACCGTGATATTATGCCGATCGGAAAAGACGGCGGCAAACGAGTTACCAGAGAGCGTTCCTTCATAGAAGAGCAGATAATCCCCCCTCGGGAAGGTGATCCTCGACTCTTCATCTGCTGAGAGTACCACGTCTCCTGAACCGTCAGTAAGACTGATGTTGCGTGCCTGGATCGGAACTGCTTCCCCGAGGAGGCCGGGTTCTGTGAACCGGTACTCCTCGGCATCCACTATCCCGATTACTGCCGAGTACCCTGTTCCGTTCTCATACACCGTAAATACGGCATCCTGAGCAGATACAGGAACGATCAGTATCAGAGCTGCAAGGCAGAGAGCAAGGCAGGCAATGTTGCATCGATCTCGATGGGGGGACTGCATTGAGCTATCACCGTCTGGGGATCTTTGAGGAGGTGGCCGGTCACGACACAGACGATCTCTTCGTCAGAATCGATCATCCCCATCTCCCTGAGTTTTCTGATGCCGGCGACCGATGCGGCCGAAGCCGGTTCAACACCGATCCCCTCAAGCCGGGCAAGGTCCCGCTGCATCGAGAGGATCTCTTCATCGGTCACGGACTCTGCGATACCGCCGGTCTTCCTGATGGCAATGAGTGCCTTCTCACCATTTACCGGGGCGCCGATCCGTATTGCGGTCGCAATCGTCTCCGGTGAGGCATCAGGGACCACTGAAGGGAGATCGCCCTGGATCGCACGGACAACAGGTGCGGATCCTGCTGCCTGGATACCAGTCATCTTCGGGATCGTATCGATCCAGCCGAGATCGCGCCATTCAGTAAGTCCTTTATAGACTGCTGAGATATTACCGGCATTCCCGACGGGAAGGACGATTCGATCCGGAAGATAGCCGAGCTGATCGATCACCTCGTATCCGATGGTCTTCTGCCCCTCCAGCCGGTATGGGTTCACCGAGTTGAGAAGATAGATGCCATGCGAGATACAGAGTTCATGGACCATCTCAAGGGCGCGGTCGAAGTTGCCGTTGATCGATATAACCCGCGCCCCATGCATCAGGGCCTGGGCAACCTTCCCGATGGCAACCTTTCCTGAAGGAAGGAGGACAACCGAAGGGATGCCTGCCCGTGCAGCATATGCAGCAAGGCTGGCAGAGGTATTTCCTGTACTGGCACAGGCGACCATCTTCATATTCAGCTGGATGGCCATCGAGACACCGAGTGTCATCCCGCGATCCTTGAATGAGCCGGTCGGGTTCATCCCCTCATGCTTGGCATAAAGATTTTTAAGGCCAATCTCTTCACCAATCCGCTTGAGATGGTAGAGAGGTGTGCCCCCCTCCTGCAACGTCACCGGCGGAATATTGACCGGGAGAAGTTCCCGGTACCGCCAGACCGAGAGCGGCCGTGAGAGGAGATCCGAGTGTGAGACAGAGATGCTATCAATATCATACTCGACCGTCAGGAGGTGGCCGCATGCAGAGCAGGTGTATATGATCGCATCCGGTGGATAGTGGGTGTGGCAATGGATGCAGACGAGACGATGCATGCGTATAGATGTGATCCGATGGATAATAAGGGGAAGGGATTCACCGGACACCTGCCGATACGAAGAAGAGGAGCCAGAGAAGTGGAAGAAGAACAGCCCCTGAATACGGATAGAGGTCATCCGCCACGACCCCGTATGCCGGGAGGAAGAGGATGAAGAGACCTGCAAGGCCGAGTGTGCAGAGGTAGAGGAGGGGGCGGATATCATCCCGATCCCCGGTTCTGATCGTACCTGACAGTCGCCTCCGGGAGAGGGGGAAGAGCCATCCGATCCCGGAAAATGTACAGGTATCTGCGGTTAGGTGGATGAGGGCACCACAAAAGAATGCCAGAGTAAAGAGGAGGATCTGCTCATTTGGGGAGATCCCACAGTAGCCTGCAGATGCGAGGAGGAAGAGGCCGATGAGAACCGACATGATGGTTATGCCCGGAAGTGAATGAAGCAGGCCCCGATGCCGGGGTGTGCACCGCTTCCCATAGACAGCCATGAAGATGAGAGAAGCGGGGTAGTAGATCAGATATCTGATGATATACATAAAAATCATGGAAGGAAGAGAGGGCCCACCGCGACCATGTTGGGCTGAGCGCCTGACATCGGCATCAGGCGCCAGCGAGCCGGTAAGAAGGCCCGAAAAGAGAATGATGTAGGTTACAGGAGAGGGAGGGAGGAGGGGGACGAAGAGCAGTCCGCCGGAGAGAAGTGACAGACCAAGGTGCTCAGATCCTTTCATTCTCCATTATATGGGCTTATATCCATGTAAATGTCACGCCTGAGGTCTCTTTGCATAGGAAACGCCTCGCGAACCCTCCGAACCTGATCTGATGAGATCGGGGCAGATATCAGAGCCTCACCATCACCCGCCCGGGAGATCACCTCTCCCACAGGATCAACGATATACGAGCCGCCACAGTAGGTATCGACAGGCGTCTTCCCCGTTGTACAGACTGCAGCGATATAGAACTGGTTTTCCACCGCCCGTGCCCTGGCAAAGAGATGGAAGTGATCCAGCCGGCTGCACGGCCATGCCGCAGGAACGATCATACACTCAGCCCCACGATCAGCATACTTCCGAAAGAGTTCGGGAAACCGGAGATCGTAACAGATGGCGCATCCAACCCGGATACCTGCGACATCACAGATAACAAATCTGTCACCGGCTGTATACAGCTCTCCCTCCCCCCCGGGAGTGAAGAGGTGGATCTTTGCATATCGCCCCTTCAGCGCCCCATCGGGGTCGATGAGGAGGGTTGTATTCTTCACACCGCTGCCAGATAGTTCCCGGTGTGACCCTGCAATCCAGGCACCATACTCCTCTGCGATCCGGCGCCACCCGGTTATAATCGGGCCGTCATCACCCTCGGCATGGCGAGTGGATTTCGGATCCCACCCGGTGGCATACTGTTCAGGAAAGACGATAAGATCAGCGCCCCGGCAGACAGCCTCGGATACTGCTCCATCAGCCTTCTGAAGACTGGCATCCGGATCATCAATAACGGATGCAAGCTGGGCCAGGCAGACCTCCATCTACTCCCCCCGCCCTTCCTTACCTGAAAAATACCCGGTGAGGATGACCACAACAGCGACCATTGCAATAAGCATCGCGATTGTGATGAGTACAATAGGAGTGTAGTGTACCTCATACCCAAGTGTCATCAGCCCGACAAGTCCTGCTCCGATGATCATACACCCCCCGAGGAAGAGGAAGAAGAGATCAAACCCGTTTATATGCACCATTATAGACCTCCAACAAGGATCGGAAACGCCGTCCTGAGCCCGGTAATGACAAACTGAACAGCTATGGCGATCAACAGTATCCCCATCAGCCGCCCGATCACACGGTACTCCCTCGGGCCAATATATTTTGTTATGATATCAGCGTTCTTCATCATATAATAGCTGATCCCGATGACGAAGGGGCAGAGAAGGATAACGATGGCATATGCATACATACCAAGATACGATGCCTCGTTCATCAGCACAATGACTGTTGTGATCGTGCCGGGACCCGATATCATCGGAACCGCCAACGGGACGATCGAGACCTCATCGGTATCAATCCCTTCATACTTCTCGGTGGCGGTCATCTTCGTCCGCGATGTCTTTGCGTAGACCATCTCCATCCCGATCCCGAAGAGAAGGATGCCGCCTGCAACCCGGAACGCCTCAAGGGATATCCCGAAGAGCTGGAGGATCAAACCCCCTGCTATTGCAAATGTCAGCACCACAAGGAGAGCGACACGGCTTGCATCGTATGCAACTTTGAGCCGGTCCGTCTTCTCCATCATATCCGTCAGGCTTACATAGATAAGTGCCACTGCAAGTGGATTGACGATGATCAGGAGTGACGAAAGGGAGAGAAGCCCAAAGGTCAGAAGATCAGCCATTGATCTACGATTGAACCTCTATGTTTAAGGCATTTCTGGAAGTGGATGAAAAAGAAGAGTGTGGAGGTGATAGATCTTATTCGTACAGCATCGACTCAGCGATACCAGAATATGCTACGAGATCATCGCTTCCGAAATGGATGGCAATCTCGCGCTCTCCTGATGCCGGTGAATCGGAAGCATGAATGACGTTTCTGCCGATATCAACTGCAAAGTCGCCACGGATGGTCCCGGGAGCCGCCTCAACGGGGTTAGTTGCACCAACAAGCGACCTGATGATACCGACCGCATTCTTTCCCTCCCAGACCATCAGAAAGACCGGGCCGCTCATGATATAGGTCTTGAGACCGGGGAAGAAGGGCTTCTCAAGGTGCTCGTTGTACTGTGCTGCAACCCGGTCCTCAGGGAGGCATTCGAATCTGGCAGCGAGCATCTTCAGGCCTTTTCTTTCAAACCGGGAGATGATCTCACCGATGAGTCCTCTCTGGACACCATCAGGTTTAATCATCACAAAGGAGCGTTCCATTAGGATCACTCCTTGCCACGGGCCTTACGGCCTGCTGCGGTCCATTCGACACGGCGCGGAACTCTGCGGAGCCTGTAGTTGCTCTGGCACTTTGAGGAGCAGAAGTAGAAGATCGCGCCGTCCTTGCGGACGAAGAGTTTACCAGTACCTGGTTCGAGCTGATCGCCACAGAAACTGCAGGTGTACTTCTCGACCATCCTGCTCACCGCCTCGAGAGCTTCTTCGCTTCACGTTCAGTCTCAAGGAGCATCAGGATATCACCCTCCCGGATTGGACCGAAGGTATTGCGGGTGATGATCCGCCCCTTGTTTGGGCCATCAAGGATCCTGCACTTCACCTGGGATGCCTCACCGTGCATCCCGGTAAGCCCGATCACTTCGATGACTTCTGCCGGCGTTCCATTATCAGCCATAGAACACTCAGCCTCTCAGTGCAGTAACTTTTGTTACAATCTCTTCAACGAGATCCTTGGCTTTTCCGGATTTAACGATTGCAACTGCTGCTGATCCGACATCAAGACCACAAGCGGCACCGATCTCGGACTGTTTGGTAATGAAGATGAATGGAATCTCTTTCTCCATGCAGAGCGGGGGGAGGTGCATCACAATCTCTTCCGGCTCGACATCTCCGCCGACCAGCACAAGCTGGGCGATGCCGCGTTCCACAGATTTTGTTGCCTCGTTTGATCCTTTCTTGATCTTTCCGGTATCACGTGCAAGCTCGAGCGCTTCAAGCGCACTATTCTGAAGTTCTTCGGGAACCTCAAATTTCTGGTACATCTTTGACATAACTCACCTCATTCAGGAGGAATATCCTCCCTCATCACTCATCAGCGGTTCAGGAACCGATGCTGGCGTAACCATATTATTATGAAGAGAACGGGGATAAAGGTTGTTCTCATCTGATCAGGGAGCGACCTCATAGACCAATGTCCCATCCGCTTCAAAGACAAGAATAAGCCCTTCATCCGGGAGATGAACCCTGTATCGTTCATTCTCAAGTGGTCCGACGATGAGGTGCGTAATACCATACTCTTCAAGGAGAGGAAGGGATCGCCCAGGATCCTGATAGATAGAGCGGACATCGGCGATCCGCCTGCCATACCATCCATCTTCATTACTCCGCCATACCAGTTCATGACCCTGCCATCCAAGGATCGTCGGGATCCCTGTAAACGAGGAGATCCGCCCTGCATAGGAGTACCCCTCCCCGACAGCCTCAATGATACGGAGATCCCCGTCAAGGGAACGGAGATACGTGATCGCCGCTGCATCGCCCGGATGCGCTTCCTGAAGCCATGCTGATCCATCGAGGGTCTGCGTGGCATATCCATAGGTGAGCGGGGTAAACGGGGGGATCACAATCAGGAACAGGATGCCTGCTGCCAGAGCAGAACGGACAGCCCATGGTGGAAGGGCGCATGGCCATGTCTGCCGGGAGAGCCACCTGCCGATGATGATAGTTGTTGAAAGCCCCATCATCACCCAGGCGACCATCGAGAACTTAAAGACGGTATTCATCCGGTAGTAGAACTCCCCCATGTTATCCTTCAGATAGATGAGTTCACAGAAGATGATGACAGCAAGGCCTGCCATCCCGAGGATCTCTTCCGGCCGGCCGGATCGCCGTACCGCAAGGAGCAGGAGTACCATGCCGGCAAGACCTGCCGCCCCATATCCGGTGAGAAGGCCGAGGAGGGGGAGCGCCAGGAGCCAGGGATACCGGCTCAGATCCTTCAACCCATACATAAGAAAGATGGCAAGGAAAAATCCGTGCACCAGGATGAATTCCACGAGGCTGCTCCCCTCTGGCACAATACCCACCCCAAGAATTCCTGCCCCCTCAATCGCAGCCAGAAATGGCGCATACAGAAGGATGGAGAGGGGAGGGACAGAAAGGAGCGGCAGCCACCCCCGGAGATCCCACCCTGCATACCGGATGCCGGTCAGGAGTGCGATCAGGCAGTAGAAGGGAGCATAGAGGAGGACATCCCAGGAGTTCACCCCCGGCATGGTACCAAGAGAGAGGGCCAGAAGGAGAGCAAGAACATAACGGGATCGAAGAGAGAGGTCGCCATATCCGAGATAGAGGACCATACAGAGGGTGATGAAGAGTATCTGATTGAAGATACCGAGGATATGGGCGTGAGGATCACCCCAGAAGAAGGAGAAGAGAGGATATTCAGTGATTGTCCCGGTGATGACACGGGTGCTCTCCCAGGGGAGTACATCAACGGGGGTGCCGGCGATCAGATGCCAGACCGCAGCAGGGTTTGGGATCAGAAGGACGGCGGCAGGAAGGTAGAAGTATCGCGGGATCAGGAGATACCCAAGAGCCGCTGCAGCCACGACCGCCATACCTGCGACGGTCGGGAGCATCAGGTTAAAGACGACAACCGACTCTCCGCCAATTGTGATACCAAGTGCCCCGGCCATCCAGTGACCAAGATAATAGTAGATGGAGAGATCCCCCCCCGCAAACCAGGGGTCAGGAGGCGGAACCACCGGGTTTCTCATCACCGAGGCGAGGAAGGCGTGGTCCATGAACTTCTCAGCAAACGAGATCGATGGATTGAAGAACCGGATCTCAAGGAGATAGAGGAATCCGGCAAGGAAGACCGCATCCCATCTGAGATTTCGCTTCAGATCCTCTGGCACATACTCCTTACGGATGAGCATGACAGACCCGAGGAGAAGAAAGAACAATGCCGCAAGCTGTACCGGAAGATGGAGCAGACCTGCATACCATGAGAAGAGGGTAAATGCAAGGAGTGAGAGGGGATAAGAGAGCGGGTAGGCGATCTCGCCAAGGGTGGGTCGGAGGAGGGGATAGATCGATATCTGAAGTATTTTCAGGGCAATGAGCCAGAGGATGACCGTCAGTACCTGGGCTTCAGCTCCGACCATTGATCTCTCCCCTGATATCCCCTGAGTATGCCCGCTTCAATAATGCAAGCGTCCATTCCCCAAAGTAGTAGATGGAAACGACCCCGCCTGCAAGCGTCACCAGATTCTTGATGAGATGATCGATGATGGCAATAAGAACCGCCGTTCCCGGTGTAACCCCGGCAAGCTCAAATGTCAGGGCAAGAGCAAGCTCATAGGTACCAACACCGCCCGGGGTAATCGGAACAGCCTTGACGAGGTTGCCGATGACAATGGCTAAAACGATCACCTGAAAGGGTACCACTTCTCCAAACATCATCGCAACCATCGCACAGATGATACAGTCGATGATCCAGATGGCAATGGATGAGACTGAAAGAATCGCGAGGGCAGATGTGGTTCCTGAGACGGTGCGGATCTCATCCAGGATCTTCAGAATCTTTCCAAAAATACGGTTCTCCGAAGAGAATCTTCCGGAGAAGAGGAGAACCATGATGAAGAGAAGCCCTCCAAGCAGTGTAACACCGATGAGCGTTGAAAACCATGTCGCCTGGGTGACGACGAACGGAAGCGCAATTGCACCGATAAGGGCGATGGTGATGATATCAAAGACACGCTCAACGATGAGGGAGGAGAGACCGGTCGAGTAGGTCGTCCCCTTCTCATGCCTGAGGATCAGAAGTCTGATGAGATCCCCCAGCCGTGCCGGGATGATCAGATTTGCCGTCTGGGAGACAAAGATACAGGCTGTCGAGAAGATGGCCCCGACTGCTATTGAGAGTCGGGAGAGGATGAACCGGTACCGGCAGCCCCGAAGGTACCAGGCAGCAAGGCAGATGAGAGTTGCAAGAAGGAGAAACCGGAGATCTGCTTCATGGAGCGTGATGAGAAGTTCATCCCATACACGGGAGAGGAGAAAAATGATTAATCCAGCCGCAAGGAGCGTTGAAAGAATGACGGTACTAATCTTTCGAAGCATGGAGGCGCCACCAGAGTTTCAGGATGTCTGATCCCATTCCGGTTACATCGGAGAATTTCACTGTTGTCTGCTCACCCTGCCTCCAGACAACGGGGAACTCGCAGACACGGTACCCTGCACGCTCTGCAAGCACAAGGATCTCGGTGTCCCAGAACCAGTGTGGTGCCTGGACAGCGGGGAGGAGGGAGGTGAGGAGATCCCGGGAGAATGCCTTGAAGCCGCACTGATGATCATAGAGGCGGCTTCCCAGGAAGAAACGGACAAGGGCGTTATACCCTCTGCTTGCAATCTCACGCCCATGGCCCCGATCGATTGCCGAATCCGGCATCAGTCGGGATCCGGTTGCGATAGCACAGCCATCACGGATGGCACCAATGAGATCGGCAAGATGTACCATATCGGTTGCAAGATCAACATCATAATAGCAGAAGATTTTTCCTTGTGACTCCGCAAACGCACGATTCAGCGCACGGCCACGTCCGAGCCGTTCATCGGCATGAAGGAGGCGGACACGGGGATCGCGCTCTTCCCATGAACGGACATATTCAGCACTCCCGTCATTGGAGCCGTCTTCGGCAATGAGAAGCTCAAATGATCCGGTGATCTCCTCAAGTCGCCGGATAGATTCAGGAATTGCTCTTTCAAGTGCCTTTCTGTCATTAAACACGGGAATGACCGCTGATACCTCCATCATGACAACCACCCCATAACAGATTGGGCAACCGCCTCGCCCGCTGCAACGGATCCATCCATACTTCGTTCCGGATAATTCTCAAACGAAAACATCCCTGCAATGAAGAGACCAGGGGCAGGATTCTGATCTGGTATCATTGAACGATATCCGGTCAGATAGACGGGGCCTGCATACTGCTCGATGCGGAGGCGGTGCCAATGGATCGAGGATCTCGGAACCGAGAAGCGGGAGCAGAAGTCCGAGAGGAAGAGCTCCTCACAATCTGCCGGAGGGTCTCCTGAGAAGTAGGATGCGATGTAGACAATATGCTCTCCATATCTCTCAAACGGTACCAGGTTTGTATGCGTAATCACGGCACCATAGGGGGCAGAATCTCCGATATTCACCCAGTAGATCCCCTCCGTCGGATCGGAGGATGTTGCAAGGGTGAGGCAGGCAGACCCCTGGTATGGAAGAGGTGAAAGGGGAAGAGAGGAGAGACGCCCCGTCTCCTGTGGAGAAAGGGTTGATATGACGCAGTCATACCTCTCACCATCCACCAGCCATCCATTTTCTGTTGCCTCAAGAGAGGAGACCCGGTGGCCTGTCTGCACCATGCAGCCCATCTCATCCAGCCTCAGGAGGAGAGCATCGATGAGCTCTGCAAACCCATTTTGAAGATAGCCGAGCCGTTCACCCTCTGATCCACGATCAGATCGGATTGCTATCCTGCTCATCAGCCAGGCAGCGGAGACCTCCGAACGCCTCTCTCCAAATTTTGACCTGAGGAGCGGCTCAAAGAAGGAACGATAGATCTGATCACCCAGTTTTTCCCGGATGAATCTCTCTGCCGGGATCTCATCAAGGCTTTTGTAATCCGTATTCTTTGATCCAAGAACAAAGAGACCGAGCCGGATCTTCTCAAAGAGAGAGAGATGAGGGTAGCGAAGAATTTCAAACGGAGTAGTGAGCGGTGAGATCCTCCCTCCGACCATGTATCCGGTACTCCCTTTCAGCCATTCGAGTCGGTCAGTAAGACCAAGCTCATCTATAAGAGAGAGCAGATGCCGATCCCCGGAGAAGCAGTGATGGTACAGCGACTCGATCGCGTAATCAGGGAGCCGATAGGATGAGAGGCACCCCCCGGGCTCTTCATCCATCTCAAGAACAGTCACCGTATGATCTCCGGAGAGCCGTAGTGCCGCCGAAAGGCCGGTGAGTCCTCCACCGATTACGCAGATATGCATGTAATAATTGTGCTATCAGGAGCATAAGAAAGTTTTTGAATCTCTTAACCCAATAAACTAAGAAGTCATATATAGTGAGGATACCAAAGGTAAAATCATTAGTATGGATGGTGTCATCTAAATGCGAGTATTTTTCATCGGATTCGGACAGGCCGGGGGGAAGATCGTTGATATGTTCCTTGCCATGGATCGGAAACTCCAGTATGGCAGTTTCCGTGGTATTGCCGTAAATACGGCACGAACCGACCTGATGGGCCTGAAACACATCGATATGAAAGACCGTCTCCTTATCGGCCAGACTGTGGTTAAAGGGCACGGTGTGGGGACCGATAATGTGACCGGTGCCAAGATCGCAGCGGACGAGATCGACACCATCATCAATGCGATCGACACCAGAGGAACCCATGATATCGATGCTTTCGTCGTCGTCGCCGGCCTGGGCGGTGGAACGGGATCCGGGGGAACCCCGGTGCTCTGCCGCCACCTGAAACGCATCTACAGGGAACCGGTCTATGCCCTCGGAATGATTCCAGCCCCCGAAGAAGGGCGACTCTACTCGTATAATGCCGCCCGCAGTCTTGCCACCCTTGTCAATGAAGCTGACAACACCTTCATCTTCGATAACAGTGCGTGGAAGAACGAAGGGGAGAGCGTCAAGAGCGCATATGAGCGTCTGAATGAAGAGCTGGTCCGCCGGTTCGGAGTTCTCTTCCGTGCGGGAGAGGTTGGAAAGCTGGGTGTTGGTGAGATGGTCGTGGATTCGTCTGAGATCATCAACACCCTCAGGGGCGGTGGCATCTCAACCATCGGCTATGCAATCTCTGATGTGATCACAAAGAGCAAACCCAAGAAGAGTATCTTCTCAGCATTTACCCGGAAGGATAAGGGAGAGAATCTCCTTACCGGAGAGGATAAGTCCGCGAAGATCATCGGACTTATACGAAGAGCCATGCTCGGCCGCCTGACCCTTCCCTGTGACTACACAACCGCCGAACGTGCGCTCGTTCTGGTTGCCGGACCACCCGATGAACTTGACAGAAAAGGTGTTGAGAAGTCAAAGTCATGGGTCGAAGAGAACATTGCAGGGGTTGAGGTGAGAGGCGGCGACTATCCTGTCGATTCGACATACATCGCAGCTGTCGTCGTCCTCGCCACGATCGGGAATGCCCCCCGGATCACCGAACTGCTTGAAGTAGCAAAAGAGACAAAACAGGACGTCATCAGATCCAAGGAGCGGCAGTCGACGATGTTTGAAGATGCCATTGATCCGCTCTTTGAGTGAGGAGAAAATATGAAAAAAGGACGATTATTACTGATACTTATCGCCTTCCTGGCACTCTGTGCCGTATCGGTTTCTGCCTTTACGGTTCAGCCGCCATCAGGCATACCAACTGGAGATCTGGCACCCGGAACGAAACTGACCATCGATACAACTGTCAGCTTTAAACATACAGATGGAACTACCATCCCGGATGATAATTCCTTACAGCTCTTTACAGATCTCGACTCTCCACGGTGGACCTATACAATTGTTCTTGATGGGATCGATAATCCACGTCAACCGACAGGTTTCAGGACAACAAGAATATCGGGTTGGGAGCTTAATTACCCGTTCGATGTGAGTGTTCGTGTCAACCTTGAAGGAACAGTGCCGGAAGTATCGACAACCGGGGATAAATCCATTATTCGAATTCGCCAGCTCGGTTCTTCTGATAATGTTCGGGAAGAGTTCCTCGTAACCAGAACGGTCATTAATCCGGCAGAAGTACAAACCAGAATTGTCTCAGCAAAGTCAGATTTGCAGGTATTAAAAACAGCTATCGACAATGCTCATGACGACGGGGTTGATACTGCAAATATTGATACAAAATATAATGCTGCAAAAGTCTCCCTTGAGAGTGCGGAGGCCGCCGGAGCGAATGTTGCAACTGCACAGACACATTTGAACGCTGCACAGACACAGATCGCAGAGGCAGAGACTCTCCTCGAACAGACGATCGTCCAGCACTCTATCAGCAAAGCAGAAGGATACGTTGCCGAGATCGATGGTATCATCGACTATCTCTCAAATGAACGAGGAAGAGCAAGCGACTCCCGTGTCATCCTGCTCACCTCCAAGCGGCAGAGTATCAAAAATCTTGTTGATACGGCAAAAGACTCATACGAGACCGGAAATTATGCACGGGCCCAGACCCAGGCACGGGATGCAGTAGCGGATGGGGAGAGAGTGCTTCAGGAAGCACGTGATCTGAGAGAGGATATTGAATCTCTCCCCGCCGTTGTTGATCCGGGCAAGCCGTTCCTCTGGATCATCGTCGGGGGTGCGATCATCGGAGTGATCGGATTCGTTGTTATAAAGAAGCGGCGTGCCTGGGATGAACTTGGATAGCTGCACAGCCAAATCACTGGTATAAGAAAAAACCTGGGAAATAACCCCCCTTTTTCATCTTGTATGCCTGTTGCCCGTATGGGCATCATGAGCTTTTTTTCGATCTCTTCTTTACCACGACTCTTCTGGTAATCATGATGGTATCTTGTTGATCCATCAGCACAATAGACAATGGGTATGAGGCTCCTTCGTCGTAATCTCTCCCTGAGCAGGGGAAAGGACGAGATTGAGCTGTCTTTGGAGAAAGAGATGGAGACGTCAGAGAGTGGTGGAGGACAGCGTCAGATCCCTCTGAGAGAGAGTATCCAGGGATGACCCTGATCAGACAGGTATCAGGAGAGGGAAGGATAATCCCTGAGAGCAAAACAAAGAGAGAAAGAGCAGAGACAGAGCCTGCTCCTATGCCACCCGCCTGAAGACATCATAGTTCTGACCCCCGGTCGGGACCTGCCGGGTGAAGTAATACCATACCAGGTTCCCCTTCACCTCGTAATAGGTCACCCAGTAGCTGTGCCGTAGTGTCACTTTCTCATATCCGGGGAGTGCATCATAGCTGTTCCTGTCATGGGTGATGATGAGATCATAATTGCCGGCCAGAAGGGATCCTTCATTCGGCCTGTCACCAAAGAGGGTGAACGGCCCCCACCGATCCCCGCGATAATACCAGGGAAGCGGCCAGTAGATATCAGTCGCTATGGCGACACGATCAGATTCATCGATCCAGTCCATCAGAATACGCAGGTCTTCTGAATTCTGCACCTGGACAATCGGCTCAGGAATATCTGCCGGGGTAAATGCAACATGCATCGTCATCCCAAAGAGGAAGATGATGCCAAGGCCGACGATCACCATCTTGGTCCGATCCAGCATATATGTGGCAACAAAGATCATCGGGAGGAGCTGATGGAGGATGAGCCAGGGTACCTTCTCACCAATATATGCATAGACGGCAAGGGAGGTGATCATCCACCAGATTGAGAAGCGGATGAACTCCATCTTCGGATCATAGGTAATGCCGGGCTCGGGGCGGCGGAATATTGATCGGATCTCATCGGGTATGGCAGATGGGGCGAGGGGCAGCATCTGATCAGATGCCCCCTTCTCCCGGAGAGAGCGGATACGTTGTATGATCGTCCCCCCGAGGATGAAATGGATCATACCAAGTGCGGCCAGAATGAGGATCGGCACCTCATAGAGGACCAGGAAGACAAAATAAAAGTACCAGGGTCCTCCAAGCCGTTCAATCCCATGCATCTCCATCCAGTGGGAGATCGCCATCTGTCCGGCATAGAGGACAATCTCGGGATGTGAGCCAAAGGACGAATAAAAGAGGGCGATGATACCTGCACCAAGGAGGATCGCAGCAGTGAGATCCCGCCGCCAGGTGACCGGAAAGACCAGGCGCCTTGTCCAGATGGCAAAGAGGAGGTACGAGCCGAGGATCACAAGGACGATCGGCATATTCTCTTTACTTGACATGCCAAGGGCCGCCGCAACAGCGGCCAGCAGTGCATACCTGAGTTTTTCATATCTGAAGTACGCACACGCAGCGACGATGAGAAGAAGTGTGAAGAAGGCGATGAAGATATCGTTTCTGAGGAACCTCGAAAAATAGACCATCTCCGGCGAAAGCGCGAGGAAAGCCGCGGCAACAAGCATCTGCCGTGCATCAAGATATTCCATCCGGTAGAGCGGATAGACGAGTGCTATAAGAGCGGTTCCAAGAAATGCAGGAAGCAGTCTCCCGACAAGATCCGAGTCTCCAAAGAGGGAAAAAAGCCCCGCCGTCACATAGAAGAGGAACGGACCATGAAATTTTGGATCATAGATATAGGTTCCTTTCGTCAGGAGTTCATAGGCAAACCATGCATGAACTGTTTCATCATGGTGATAGAGTTTCAGATCCAGAAAGGCAAACCGAAGGATGCCCGCCAGAAGAATGATGTAAAAGAGTAGCAACTCCGGTGAAAGGAGCCGCTGAAAAATTGGTGTATCCGTTGCGGCTTTCATGCCGCTATCTCACGATGATCATCCCTCAAGGACGATCTCAATGCCGATGTCCTTGGGCACCTGTATCCGCATCAGCTGACGGAGTGCACGCTCGTCGGCATCGATATCGATAAGCCGCTTATGGACACGCATCTGCCAGCGATCCCACGTAGCCGTCCCTTCTCCATCCGGGCTCTTCCGGATTGGGACAATAAGACGCTTCGTCGGGAGTGATATCGGACCTGCTAAATTAACACCGGTTCTTTCAGCAATCTCACGGATGCGGGAGCAAACCGTCTCAATTTTTTCGTAATCTGTCCCGGTCAGGCGTATTCTGGCTTTCTGCATAGGGGGTCACCGTAAAAGATGAGAGTTTATCTCATCTGCTTCGCTTTAATATCGAGGACAATACCTGCAGCGATGGTGGATCCCATATCACGGACCGCAAAGCGGCCGAGCTGCGGAAGCTCTTTTGCCTTCTCGATGACGAGTGGGCGGGTGGGAACAATCTTGACGATAGCAGCATCTCCTGCTTTGAGGAAGGCAGGGTTCTCCTCCTTGACCTGGCCACTCCGTGGGTCAAGCTTCTTCTGAAGCTCAAGGAAGGTACAGGCAACCTGGGCTGTGTGGCAGTGGAAGACCGGGGTGTACCCGATTGAGAGGACACTTGGGTGCTGAAGAACAACGACCTGGGCAGTGAACTCTTCTGCAACGGTTGGTGGTGCATCGACCGGACCACAGACATCTCCACGGCGGATATCGTTCTTTGCGATACCACGAACGTTGAACCCTACGTTGTCGCCGGGTCCTGCCTGTGCGTGCTCCTCATGGTGCATCTCGATGGATTTTACCTCACCCTCTTTGTTGGCAGGCATGAACGAGACCTTCATTCCCTTCTTCAGGAGACCGGTCTCAACACGGCCGACCGGAACGGTTCCGATACCGGAGATGGTATAGACATCCTGGATCGGGAGACGGAGCGGCTTGTCGGTGGGCTTCTCAGGCTCTTTGAGCGTGTCGAGTGCCTCAAGAAGTGTCGGGCCATTGTACCATGGAGTATCCTTGGACTTCTCTTTGATGTTGGCACCGGCAAATGAGCTCATCGGGATGAAGATCGTCTCATCAACCTTGAATCCGACCATCTTGATCAGATCGCTGACCTGCTGTTTCACTTCATTGAACCGCTTCTCATCGTACTTAACAGCATCCATCTTGTTGACGGCGATGATCAGCTGGGTGATACCGAGGGTCCTTGAAAGGAAGACGTGCTCTTTGGTCTGCTCCATCGGACCGTCAGGTGCAGCGACGACAAGTACTGCTGCATCTGCCTGCGAGGCACCGGTGATCATGTTCTTGACGAAGTCACGGTGGCCCGGGCAGTCGACGACGGTGAAGTAGTACTTCGGAGTGTCGAACCTCTTGTGGGCGATATCGATGGTGATACCACGGTCCCGCTCCTCTTTGAGGCTGTCCATAACCCATGCAAATTCGAAGGAGCCCTTGCCCTTCGACTCGGCCTCCTTCTTGAATGAGTCAAGAACGTGCTGGGCTACAGCACCGGTCTCGAAAAGAAGGCGACCAACCGTAGTTGACTTTCCGTGGTCAATGTGGCCGATAACGGCTAAATTCATGTGTGGCTTTTCTGCTGCCATTCTCAATCCTCCACTCATATAGAGACAGTCAAGCGTGCAGCCTGTCCAATGCGAGTATAATAGATAGGAAAGGCAACTATATAAAATATTTCACTTTTTACCCGAAATCCCTAAAGGAAACGATACAATGATGAACTATCCGATCCTATCCTCCCGTCATGAAGACGCTTCCTTTTATTCGAGGACCAAATGACCGTATCACCGTTGAGTGCGCGACAGGTGAGGTCGCGATACATATCCGGTGCGCTTACTGCAGGCACTGTGCCGGGATACGGATCGCCAGAAGGCTGACACCGTCGCCGCTTCTTCAGACCCATGAGAAGCTCCGGCGCGGCCGGGCATCGGATCATGATCTCCTCACCGCAGCGATGATGTTCAACCAGCTGATCGACGACCCCCGCGCAGAAGCGATCGAGTGTGCCGATGAGAAGGGGACCGGCTTCTCCCACCTCTCAGCACGCTGATTTTTTTCAGGCGAGCATAATCACAAGTGTGAGGAGCACGACAGCCCTCACAATCTCATTTGATGCCCCGACGAGATCACCGTTGATCCCACCGAAGAGACGACGGGCACCAGCAAGCAGGATCCCTGTTGCTGAGGCTGCAGCTCCCAGCGCCACGGTAATCGCCACCCATGGAAGGGGGAGCAGAAAGAGCGGCATCGCGAAGAGCCAGGCGGGAATCAGGAACCACCATTGTGCGCGTTCGTAGAGAAAGCTATGAATTCCGTCACGAAACGGTGCACCAAGAGCCGTCAGGGTTGCCATTGATGCCTTCGATGCAACCTCGGCGATGAGGAGAACAGCCGGGATCGCAGCGAGCGCAGAGAGCGATCCAAAGGAGATGAGGGTGATTGTAAGCCCCATGGCGACACCCCCCGCACCAATCTGCCGATCCGTCAATGCCCTGACCCGGATCTCCCTGCTCCCGTGTGCCATCAGACCGTCCCCAAGATCAAGGAGGCCATCGAAATGGTTGCATCCGGAGAGGAAGAGGAGAAGGCCGATTGAGAGGGCTGCTCCTGCCAGAGGGTTTGGAATGATGAAGAGCGGGAGGAGGGCAACAGCCCCGATCAGGTACCCTGCAAGCGGATAAAGATAGGATCGCTTCGCAAAAGCCTCAAAGTCTGCTGATCGCCCAACCGGAAGGATGGTTGAGAACTGGAGGAGCGCCCTGACACCCTCAAAGAGACTCATTGACCGTCACTATAGAGCTTTGATGTACAGCCTGCGATGAGGCCGGCGATCGCATCATCCATGAAGGGGCCCAGCTGCGAGAGGATACCCGGTTTCTTCTGGTCGTACCTGGTAAACTCAAATCTCGCATAGGTGCCTGCGATGATCTCCGCAATCGCCATCCCGATGATCTCATCTGCAAGGAGGAAGACGGGATCGTCAGCGATCTCCGAATCCTTCCGCTTCGCGTACAGCTCCTCTTCAAGGAGGATCGCAGAGAGGAGCATTGCAGAGACATTCGGATCTCCAAGGGCACGCCGGATATTCTTCTCAAGAACCAGTCGTCCTTCTTCTGCCGTAAGCCCGTGGGGAACATACAGCTCCATTCCGGCATCCAGTATCGCATCCATATCCACGCCAAGGGCAAGAAGGCGTTCCTCTATCTCAAACATGATGACTATTATCTGGGAGGCAGGCAATCATTAACCTATATGGCATTTTTATCCGAAGAGATCACATACCATCCGAAAAGACCTGTTTTTGCGCCTATCCTGGCAAACACAATGCTTTCAAAGGTGCCGGGGATATCCGGGGCAGGCCCGTCCCCTGAAAAGACCGTCTTTACCCCCATCCTTGATGCGGAGCTGATCGCTGACGGGAGGATCACCAGTATGCCGATCCGGCCGAATACCCCGACAGGGTGCCCGACACCCGCCACCATCACGCGGGCGATGATGCAGCTCTGCGGCCTCACCCCCCTCTTCATCAACGCCGGTCTTGAGCATCCGGCAACAACACCAACCTACCATCTCTGTGGCGAGCCGGGAAGAGACCCCCGGATCTCCGATGCCGTCCCGATGGCAGGGATGCTCTATCAGAGGGGCAGGGAGCTTGGAGCGTTCCTCTCGCAACTCTCGGATATGCTCGTCATCGGAGAATGTGTTCCGGGGGGAACGACGACATCCCTCTGCGTCCTGCGCGGCCTCGGATATGATGCCCGCGTCTCAAGCAGTTTCATTGACAACCCGCATTCACTCAAAGAAGAGATTGCAGGGGCGGTTCTCCGGAGGATACAGGACGAAGGAATCACCGATCCCCTCGACATCGTCGCTGCTGCCGGGGATCCGATGATCCCTGCCGCCGCCGGGATGGTGGAAGGCTTCTCCGGAGAGGTTCTCCTCGCAGGGGGGACACAGATGCTCTCTGTCGCCGCATTGACGAAGGCGAGAGGTATCCGGCTTCCGAAGATAGCCACGACCATCTATGTTCATGATGACCCGTCTGCGAACTTCAGGGAGATTGCAGGAGAGATTGGTCTCTCCCCCATCTACGTCGATCCCGGATTTGGCGAAACCGGCCACTCCGGCCTTGCCCGGTACTGTATCGGGGAGGTGAAGGAGGGGATGGGAGCAGGCGGTGCGATGTACCTTGCCAGAGCCATGGGGCATACAGGAGCAGTGATCCGTGATGCAGTTATGAGAACTGTCGCGGCCTACTCCTGAAGAGATAAGAGGGACCAGCATCAATATTTCACCAGGAATATGCAACCCATCTTTGTTGTCAATAACCATGGGCAGTTTAATCATCTCATTCACCGGATGCTCCGCGATCTTGAGATTGAGGTGAAGATGATCCCAAATACCACCCCCCCGGATGAGGTAGCGGACGGATGCCGCGGGATCATCCTGGGAGGCGGGCCAAGCATTGAGCGGACCGGGCGGTGTGCCGAATATCTTGATCTCGGCATACCCGTCCTCGGAATATGTCTTGGGCATCAGCTTATCGCCCGATCCCTCGGTGGAGAGACAGGGTCGGGACGAAGCGGAGGATATGGGGGGGTAGATGTGACGATCGTAGATCATGGAACGATCCTTACCGGCTATCCTGACGCCATTCATGTATGGGCATCCCATACCGATGAGGTGAAGCGCGTGCCGGAAGGGTTTACCATCCTTGCCAGATCCCCAATCTGCGATGTTGAGGCGATGGGATCGCAGGAGCGACGAATCTTCGGCCTCCAGTGGCACCCCGAAGTGAGCCATACAGAAAACGGCAGCCTCATCTACAGGAACTTCGACAGGATATGCAGAGAGTGAGCGACCTCGCAGGGGCAATTGCAGAGATCGGGTTTGTCTGCACCGGATGCGGAGTCTGCTGTCGTGGAGACGAGGAGTCAGGCAGGGTGATCATCTCCCCGGATGAGATTGGAGAGATATGCTCTGCAACGGGTTGGGAGAGAGATGATATCGCAGCACCCTATCCCGAGTATATTGAGGGGGAAGGGGGAAGCCGGTTTACCTTTGCCTGGTGTCTCCGGAGGAGGGATGAGCGGTGCATCTTCCTCTCTTCCGAAAAGCGATGTACCATCTATCACGCACGCCCCTGGATCTGCCGGACCTACCCTTTCGCGCTTGAGGGAGGGGAGCTGAGCGTCTCAGAATGTCCGGGTCTGGGAGGGAATATTACCGAGGCGGACGCACGATTACTTGCAACGGCACTCCTCAGACGAGAGGAGGCAGAAGAGAGGGAGGAGCAGGCGATCCGCAGGATCTTTTCAGAATCAGCAATTCCGGCGGGTGAGACCGTCGTCTTTGACAGTCAGGGTATGTGGAGCATTCATGGGTGAACTGAGGATAATCGGGACTGCACACGTCTCACAGAAGAGTATCGACGAGGTCATTGCCGGAGTGGCAGAATTTGAGCCGGATATCATCGCAGTTGAGCTTGATCCCCCCCGCTACGCCGCACTGAAGCAGCAGGATCCCGGAGGTGAGGCGCCAGGGGTCGGTGAGATCCTGAAGTCAGGTAACTTCACCCAGATGCTCGTCCAGTGGCTTCTTGCCTATGTCCAGCGGAAGATCGGGATGAACGTCGGGATTGAGCCTGGCGCAGAGATGAAAGAGGCGATCCGGCTTGCAGAAGAGCGAGGGATCAGAGTCGCCCTCATTGATCGCGATATCAGGATCACCCTCTCCCGTTTCTGGGATGGGATGACATTTCGTGAGAAGTTCAGGATGATCCATGCCCTTGCAGTCTCAGCGACTGGGATTGGAGGGGAGGAGATCGATATCGATGCCCTCACCGATCAGGATGTCGTCACCCTTGCACTTGAGGAGTTCCGGAAGTTCTCGCCAAACGGGGCACGGGCATTAATCGATGAGCGGGATGCATATCTTGCCCACAGCCTCATTCCACTTGTGCGGGGAGACCAGAAGGTCCTCGCCGTCATCGGTGCCGGCCATCTGAGGGGTGTCACCGGATACCTGTCAGAGCCTCAGACACTCCCTCCGATCCGGGATCTCACCATGCAGACGAAACGCCTTCCATGGGGAAAGATCATCGGCCTGGGCGTCCTCGCCCTCTTCATCTCCCTCTTCGTTATCATTGCATTCTCAGGAGTGGGTGTTGATGTCCTGGCAGTAGCATTCCTCTGGTGGATCGCAATCAACGGCACACTCGCAGCCCTTGGAACCATCCTTGCACGCGGCCATCCTATCTCAGCGGGTGTCGCCTTCTCTGCCGCGTGGCTCACCTCGCTCAATCCCCTGATGGCGGCCGGCTGGTTTGCTGCAATCGTCGAGGCGAAGATCCGAAAACCTGCGTTCTCGGACTTCAAAGCCATCAGTAAAGCAGAGAGTATCACTGAGATGAGCACAATTCCACTCTTCCGGGTCGTTCTCGTCGCAGCACTTGCCAACCTGGGGAGCACCCTTGGAACCGTCCTCTACTTCCTCTTCATCTTCCCGCTCCTTGGAATCGATCCGACGGTCCTGATCGGGGAAGGAGTGGCGAATATCTGGGAGAGGATCTCAGCGTTCTGGTAAAAAGAATCATAATAAACCCTATTTTTGCAGAGATTCCACACCATCAACAGAGGAGCAGCAACGGGAAAGACTCATGTAGGGGGAAGGGATCTAAAGAGTAATATGAAAGAAAAGAGATCCTATAGAAAAATCAGTATTCCTGGACTGGCCTGTATTCTGGCCATGCTCCTCATCACCCCGGCAACGGCTGCCATATCCGACATCCCTGCCGGAGGAACCGTATTCATCGGGGAAGAGGGGCTTGATGTTACTGCCTGCGGAGTAGCAGATGGCGATACACTCGGCTGGTTTGCGCCAGGGCGATCCCCGGCTACCGGGGATCCTGATGCCACCGTCGTCGTCAGTGATGCAACCTCGTTCTTCGTATCACCACAGATCTTCTCGGATCGAATCGGGGTCTGGTATAATCTCTCAACCGGGAATCCTGCATTCATGGTTGCGGATCCGTTCCTACATATTCGGGTATTTGATGTCGATTACGGAGCCATCGACCGGACCGGGCTCTGGGTCCCGATGGATTTTGAACTACAGTTTCGGATAACAACGAACCTTGATGCGATGGCACAGCGGCCAGGGGTTGCCGGAGCCCCAGTCGAGGTTCGTATCACTGGAGAGGAGGGTATTGAGTATTCTATGCTCAGAAACAGAGCTGGTGTCAGCACCCCCCTCCTCTTCGATGTCGACCGGTCACCATTTATGACCGGTGGGATCTGGTATCCGGATGCCGGATACAGTCGTGGAGTGTACGACTTCTATGCCTTCTGTGACGCAAATAATATGAAGGATAATTATCAGGTTATCGGAAAGACGATCACAACCCGCGATGAGTCGGTATCACTCTCACGGACAACCACGCCAACAACCACCACTCCACCTGTGACACCTGTTCCGACGACACCACCCGCAACCCTGGAGCCGACCACACCCCCGGCAACGCCAGCGCCGGTAGAGACACCACCAACACCTCCGGTCACCGAGACTCCGGTACCAACACCAACGCCGGAGCCGGCGCCAATGGGTGCTCTCATCGCCCTTGCAGCCCTGACGATAGTGACATGTCTTTTGATACGAAAATAATAACCATAAGAACAATACTCTGATGTACTATGATCCAGAACAAGAATATCGCGAACTTCGGCGTGACCATCATTCAGGCACGCCACAGTATCAGGCACTTCAAGGACACCCCGATCCCAGAAGATATCATCAGGAAGGTCCTTGACTGTGCAAAATCCGCACCATCTGCACGAAATATCCAGCCCTGGATATTTGGGACGATCACCGATCAGACGCTCAGGAGTCAGATCGCTGACCTCACGACGCATGGTAAATTCATCGCCGAAGCTCCGGTCTGCTTTGCCGTCTTCGGCGAGCGCGACCAGGAGTATGTCCTTGAGGACTGTTGTGCGGCAACCGAGAATATCCTCATCGCCCTGACCGGATATGGGATCGGCTCCTGCTGGGTTGCCGGCGAGGGCAAAGAGTATGCCGAGCCGATCAGAAAGCTCCTTGGCGTCCCTGAGAAGTACAAACTCATCTCCCTCATTGCTGCTGGTGAATCAAAGACTGAAGGGTTCGTCCTTGCAAAGAAGAAGCTCCTCGCGGATATCACCTTTAAGAACCGGTTCTCAAACGAGTGAACCATCCACCCCTCTTTTCTCTCAGGATGGTGGCCATTTCAGACCAGCATTTATGCCTGATAAAAGACCCAAGATTTATCCATGACACCACCGGTTCTCCAGGTTGCACTTGATATCCTTGATCTTGCCCGTGCCTATGCGATCACTGAAGAGGCGATAGCTGGAGGCGCTGACTGGATTGAGATCGGCACCCCGCTCATCAAGAGCGAGGGAATGGGTGCTGTGCGGGAGATCCGACGACGAAACCCGAAGATAACCATCATCGCTGATATGAAGATCAGCGATACAGGAGCCCTCGAGGTCGAGATGGCGGCAAAAGCAGGGGCAGATATCATCTGTATCCTCGGGGATGCAGACGACTCGGTCATCCGGGAAGCAGTCCGGGCAGCAGATCTCTATGGCGTACGGCTGATGGGTGATATGATGACGGTCAGAGATCCCATCACCCGGGCTCAGGAACTTGAGGAGATGGGGGTGCATATCATCAACGCCCATGTTGGCATCGATCAGCAGATGGTCGGAAAAAGCTCCCTTGATCTTCTCGACCGCCTCAGCGGCGCGGTATCGATCCCGATTGCGGCTGCCGGCGGCCTTGATGCTGCGCGGGCGGCAGAGGCAGTGACACATGGGGCAGAGATCGTCATCATCGGCGGAGCGATCATCCGATCCAGCGATGTCACCGCGTCCACCGCCCAAATCCGATCCGCTATCGATGCACCGGAGCCACGATCCCATCACAAACGGAATCAGACCGACGAGATCCGATCAATGCTGGAGGAGGCTTCCTCATCAAATGTCTCCGATGCGATGCATCGGAAAGGGGCGATGAGCGGTCTCAAACGGTATTCCGGAACCGGGAAGATGATCGGGCGTGCCGTCACCGTCCAGACCTTCGCCGGAGACTGGGCAAAACCCGTCGAGGCGATCGATGTCGCATCCCCCGGGGATGTGATCGTCATCAACAACAGCCGGGATACCACCATCGCTCCATGGGGAGAGCTTGCGACACTCTCCTGCCAGAATAAAGGTGTCGCTGGCGTCATCATCGACGGGGCGGTCCGTGATCTTGACGATATCCTCGAAATGACAATTCCACTCTATGCAACCGCAGCGGTCCCGAATGCCGGAGAACCAAAAGGGTTTGGAGAGATCAATGCGGAGATTGTTTGCTGCGGTCAGCAGGTGCGGCCGGGCGACTGGATCATCGGGGATGCAAGCGGTGTCGTTGTCCTCCCCAAAGAGCGGGCATATGAGATCAGCCGGCGGGCAGTCCTTGTTGCGCGGACCGAGGAGCGGCTTCGTGAGGAGATCAGAAGGGGTTCCACCCTCTCGGTTGTGATGGAGCTCCTCCGCTGGGAGAAGCAGTAACCAGGGGAGACGGAACTACCGGGATAGTTCCGGAGCAATCACTTTTCTTTTATCAGAACAATTATTATCCAATCGAATCCGGATCACCTTTACCGGGGCGGTCAGGGATTCGTCCTCTCCGGAAGAGAGAAGTGAATGAAGGAACGGAGTCACGCAGATGTTACATGAGGCAAAGGAGACGCTGCGGGAGGTGGTACAGGCGGTCACCCCCATTGCTGTGATCGTATTTCTGGTATTACTCGTTCTGATTGGATCGAGCGCAACAGAAATCATCGACTATATTCTCGGGGTCATGATGCTGACAGCGGGAATCACGCTCTTCCTCATCGGTGTGAAGAGCGGCCTGCTCCCGATGGGAGAGGCGATCGGATCAGATCTCCCCAAACATGGATCGATCTATCTCGTCATCATCACAGCATTCCTGCTTGGATTCTTTGCAACCGTCGCCGAGCCTGATGTCAGGGTTCTGACGAATATGGTCGATCTGGTATCCAACGGAGAGATTGCCCAGAACCCGCTCGTCCTCTCCATCGCAATCGGTGTCGGATTCTTCGTCATGCTTGCAATGCTCCGTATCGTCCTTGGCATTCCGATCACCTGGCTCTTTGCAGCAGGGTACCTGGTTGTCATCATCCTCTCCTTTCTGGCACCGGCAGACTATCTCCAGATAGCATATGATGGCGGAGGCGTCACCACCGGCCCGCTGACCGTCCCATTCATCCTCGCTCTCGGTATAGGTCTCAGTTCGGTCCTTGCGGGAAGATCGACGCTCACTGACGGGTTTGGACTTATCGGGCTTGCTTCGATCGGTCCGATCATCGGGATCATGGTGCTGGGGATACTCCTATGATCGGAGAGCTTGGAATCCTGAGCGGTATCAACCATGTCATCCTCGAAGCGATCATCGCACTGATCCCGCTCTCAGCCTTCTTCATCCTCTTTCAGATTACCTATCTGAAACTCCCCATAGGGCATGTCATCAATCTCTTCAAGGGAATTATCTTCACCCTCTTTGGGATGATCCTCTTCCTCCAGGGGGTGAAAGTCGCCTTTATCCCGGCAGGAGAGGCGATCGGATCCTTCTTCAGCGCTATCGGGAAACCCTGGATCCTCATCCCCTTCGGTTTTCTCCTCGGACTCCTTGCAACCTATGCAGAGCCTGCTGTCAGGATCCTCTGTTACGAGATCGAGAACTCGTCAAGCGGGTTCATCAGGGGAAGACTCATACTCTACACACTCTCCCTCGGGGTAGGGGTTGCTGTTGCATTCGGGATGGGACGGATCGTCTATGGATTCTCATTCCTCCCGATCATTATTACCGGCTATATCATCGCTATCATCCTCCTCTGGTTTGCGGACCGTGACTTCGTCGGGATCGCATTCGACTCAGGCGGTGTTGCAACAGGCCCGATGGCAGTCACCTTCTTAATGGCACTTGCCGTTGGGGCAGCAGCGGGGATAGAAGGGCGCGATCCGGTGATCGACGGGTTCGGGCTGATCGCACTCATTGCACTGGCACCGATCCTCTCCATCCTCATCCTTGGTATCTACTTCAAAAAGAAAAAGGTGAATGTATCATGATCTGTGAAGGTTGTAAAGTACTGATTGTAACAATCGTCAAAAAAGGCTGGTCACAAAAGGTGATCGAGGGATCCCGTCAGGCAGGTGCATCGGGCGGAACGATAATTCCCGGCCGAGGGACAGGGATCCATGAGATGCAGACACTCCTTGGACTTCGGATCGAACCTGAGAAGGAGATTATCCTCACCATTGTCAATCCTGAACAAGCCGATACGATCCTTGAGGCCATTGTTCAGGCCGCAGACCTTGAGAAGCCGGGCAGCGGGATCGCATTTGTCATCAATCTCGACAAAGTCGCCGGCCGCGTCCACATGTTTACAAAAGAAGGAGAAGAGTAGAGGAGAAGAGTAGGTTTCTTCAGCCAAGGTCGCTCTCTCGAAGGAGGGAGCCGCCTGCAGCCTGAATCTTCGAGATCGCCTCACCGGCCTGGCTCACCCTCAGGATAAGCACCGCAGCTTCCCTGCCGGAATACGCATACGCATACTCGATATTAATGCCGGCATCACCGAGGATCCGGGCAACCTCATGAAGACCCCCGGGCGCATCCTTCATCCGGACCGCAATAACATCCGTGAACTGGACAGCAAACCCAAGCTTCTCAAGAACCAGACGCGCAGTCTCGGGTGTATCGACAAGTGCACGAACAACGCCGAAACTGCTCGCCTCTGCGATAGAGAAGGCAAAGATATTCACATTGCTCTTCTGGAGGGCTTCTGCGATCGCAGCGAGCCTCCCTGGTTTATTCTCCGAGAAGACGGAGATCTGTTTGATGATATACTCTTCCTGCATCAGATAACCCTCCGGTCGATGACACGTTTTGCTTTTCCCTCAAACCGGGGGAGTGATCCCGGTTCTGCAAGCTCCACAACGACAGCCACATTCAGGGCACTTTTAAGCGTATGTTCCACTTTCTTTTTGATGTTGATGAGATCATTGATCCTATCACTGAACGCTTCAGGGGCAACCTCAACCCTGACGATCATATCATCAAGCGAGCCTTTCCGGTCAACCTCGATGATGAAATGGCCTGCAAGTTCAGGAATTCCAAGGAGTGCATGTTCAACTGCTGAGGGGAAGACGTTGATACCACGGATGATCAGCATGTCATCGACGCGGCCGGTGATCCGCTGGATCCGGGGATGTGTTCTGCCACATGCACAGGCCTCATCATCTATCCGGGTAATATCCCCGATACGGTACCGGATCATCGGAAGTGCCTCTTTCTGAAGGACGGTCATAACCAGTTCGCCCGACTCCCCGGGTTCAAGCACCTCCCCGGTTACGGGATCGATGATCTCAGGATACGCGATATCACCCCAGATATGGATGCCCTGCTGGGCAGTGCATTCAGAGAACATCGGGCCGGATATCTCGCTTGTACCATAGATGTTGTACGCCCTGACCCCCATCGTCTCATAGATTCGTGTCCTCATCGATTCTGACCAGGGTTCGGCACCGATGATGGCAGAGCGGAGATCGGTATCGTTTTTGATAGAGATACCCATCCGTTCTGCCGCTTCACCGATATGGATCAGGTATGATGGTGTACATGCGATGGCAGTCGCCTTCAGATCCTGCATCAGCTCGATCTGCCGCTCCGTGTTGCCGACGCTTGTCGGGAGGACGGCCGCACCGATCCGCTCAGCCCCATAATGGAGGCCAAGACCCCCGGTGAAGAGGCCATACCCATACGAGACCTGGATGACATCCCCCCGCCCAAGGCCACAGGAGGTGAGGGCACGTGCAAGCGAGGTCGTCCAGAGATCGAGATCTCTCCGGGTATACCCGACGACGGTCGGCTTCCCGGTCGTTCCGGAAGAGACATGGTAGCGGACGAGCTCATCATGGGGTGCACAGAATAACCGGTCCGGATAGTTATCCCGGAGATCATGTTTATACATGAACGGGAGGAGGCGGATATCAGAAAGAGTCCTGATATCATCCGGATGTACACCCGCCTCCTTCATTCGTCGATGGTAGAAGTCTGAGAAACTGTACAGCCGGTAGACGAGTGTCTTGAGGAGCCTGTACTGAAGCCTTTCGAGATCGTCCTTTTGCATCGTCTCAATCCGTGGGTCCCAGCAATGCATCAGAGATCACCCCTCCGGTCAATAACACGCTTCGCCTTCCCCTCAAACCGTGGAAGTGAGCCGGGTTCGACAAGCCTGACGGTCGTCCTGAGGGTGAGGGCTTCCTGCAGTTTCTGCTGTATCTGCTTCTGAAGTCCGACAAGGTCGCCAAGTTCACCTGAGAAGGCAGAGCGGTTCATCTCAACATCAATCGTCATCTCATCAAGATGGTGTACCCGGTCGATATATACCATGAACTGATCCCCTACCTCCGCAATGCCGAGGAGAACATGCTCAATCTGGGATGGGAAGACATTGATCCCCCGGATAACAAGCATATCATCACTCCTCCCCATAATACGTGCGATCCGCAGACCCCGGCCGCATGGGCATTCATCCTCGATGAACATGGTGATATCGCCTGTACGATACCGGATCATCGGCATCGCCTCCTTTGACAGGGATGTGATAACCAGCTCACCCTTCTCACCGGGGCCAAGCGTCTCGCCGGTCGCCGGATCGATGATCTCCGGGAGATAGCAGTCCTCCCAGATATGCAGACCATGCTTCTCGGTACATTCAAAGGCGACACCGGGGCCGTACATCTCGCTCATCCCGTAGCTGTCATAGGCATCGATGGCAAGGCGGGTCTCAAGCTCATGCCGCATCGTCTCAGACCATGCTTCCGCACCAAAACAGCCGATTCTCAGTGAATCAAGGGTCACACCCATCTCTTCAACGACTTCAGTGATATGGAGCGCATATCCCGGTGTACAGTGAAGTGCCGTCACCCCGAAGTCCTGGATCATCTCGATCTGGCGCTTTGTATTTCCTGTCGCACTCGGAACGACCATCATCCCTGTACGTTCCGCCCCGTAATGGAATCCAAGACCGCCGGTGAAGAGGCCATAGTTCACTGCATTCTGGAATGTATCGTCTGCGGTCAGGCCGACCATCGTCAGGTTTCGTGCAATCAAATCCGACCAGGTATCAATATCATGCCGTGTATAGCCGACGACCGTTGGCTTCCCGGTTGTTCCGGAGGTCGTATGGACTCTCACAACTTCCCGGCGAGGAACCGCAAAGAAACCAAACGGATATCCCTCCCGGAGATCGGTCTTCTTTGTGAACGGAAGCCGTGTAAGATCACCGGTGCTTCTGATATCGCCAGCAGATATACCGGCTTCACGAAGCCTTTCCCTGTAGAAGGGGACGTTCTCTGCGAGCGATACCGTCCATCTCAGCTGTTTTGCCTGGAGTTCCTCAAGGGGCTTCCCACGAAGAGTCTCTCTCTCTTTATCCCAGAACATGGCCATCCCTGTCATTACCTCTTCTCATTTGTGTGTAACTATACTGCAATAGACTTTGTCAGATGCTGACATGGCACACGGAGGTACATACTCCGGGCAATACTTGATATACCGGCTGGGAAAAAGAGAATATGATTGCTATGGTTGATAAAGCAGGATTGGGCAGTCTTATCGCAGGGCTGGTTCTGATAGCACTTGGAGCCTATGGTATCTTCATGTATCTCCCCGATGTCATCACCGTATTGAAGGGATCGCTTGGAATCATCGCCCTTCTTATCGGCATCTTCCTTGCCATCATCGGGGTTTTCATCATGAAAGAGTGAGACTCTATCGTCTTACAGGCCAGATATACCACTCCTCTGCCTCAACGGATGTTCCATGCGGGAATGTGGCCTTCACATGAATCCTTCCGATGCCACGATCCTGTTCGTTGAAGGAGATTTCATGGTATGGAATCCAGATGCCCCGAAGCGGGAAGTCCCCTTCAGGCAGCGAGCGGCTGACGGTTGCAAAGCCCCGGTACAGAAGACGCGGAGAGATCCGAAGACCCCTGCGATCTGTATCCGGGGTGTACACGGAGACCTCCATCGAGACGGAGGAGCCTTCGAAGGTGACGTGGTGGTTATTCCCGTCATAGAACCTGTATTTGACGATTAGACCATCAAGGTCACCAAACCCTCCAAGATCTGCAGGCTCTGCCCAGATCAGCATGCTCGAAATGGTGCGTATTCCTCCAGGTGCAGGAGCAGCCGGTTCAGGAGTTGCTGTGGGGTCCGTTTCACCAGATGGTGGCGCTGGAGGCAGTTCAGACACAGAATCTGCGTCACGATCACCGGGGAGTGGTAGTATCCCCGTATATACTGCCAGAGAGACCCCAAGAATGACCGCAATGGCAACGACAACGATTGCACGAGTATCCATATCTGAACCTTCTGCTATAACAGCAGATAATGATTCGTGTCATGAGAAAAGGGGGGAGTAGGATAAGCGAAGAGAGAGATCAACTACCAGAGGCCATCAGGAGATTCATTGTACGATACACCCGGCCCCGAGGATATCAATCAGTCCTCATACCATGGATTGGGGATGTTGCATCATATGTATCCCTTTTTGACGAGATCGGAGCAGCGCGGCTGGTTGCGATCACCCGGCACCCCGAAGATCCAAAGAGGGAGGGGATTCATCTCATTGAGGGTGATACAGACGAGATACTCTCCACCTGCAGTGAGAGATATGATCTCATTATTGCAGTTCCACCTATTGAAAGACCGGATTTTGCCATGGATGCCGGGGTTTACGAAAAGCAGAATATCAGCCCTGGCAATGCAGAGAGAACGGCAATGTTGATCCGGGCAGGAGGACTTCTCTCCCCTGACGGAGCGCTCTTCTGTATCACCGATCCGGATTTCTTTGCAGGCGGAACGAGTGCAGGCATCCTGAAAGAACACGGACTCTTCCCACAGGCAACACTTTCCCTGCCACGCGGAGTCTTCACCCCCATCGACGGGAGGAGATGCCTCCTTGTGATCATCCGGCAGGGAGCGGGGGAGAGGATGATGGCAGGAGAACTCTCCCCAGAAGACGGGCGGCAGGAGATTCTGATCCGGAATCTTCTGAGTGGAAAGGATGGAAAGACAGCACAGCATGGGAGATTCATTCACCCGTCTGCGTTCCGCAGCCTTGGAGAGATCCTCCTTGAGGACGAGGTTCAGAGGCTTGCAGAGGAGCATGGCACAGCCCCGGTTCCGTTCTCCGGTCTTGTCAGATCGATGACAATCGGGGCATGCGGGCTGCCGCAGGATGCAGGCAGGCGGCTTTATCTCCCCTACTCCCCGGCAATCCCACCGGCAACCCGAGATGAGGATCTCGCCATCGCCACCACTGAAGCCGCATGCATCCTCCTCAGGCCGGATGCCGTCGATCCCGGATACCTCACCCTCTTCTTCACCACACCGCTGGGCAACGCCATCAGGGAACTGATAGCACGAAAGGCAGGTGATATCAGCCGGTTCCGTAAGGAACTCTCACTGGCAACGATCTATCTTCCACCCCCGCAGGTGCAGGCTGAGGTGCTTGGAATCCACGGTGAGATCGAATCCCTGAAACAGAAGCTCGATGAAATCGGGGATGATCTCCTGAATCATCCTCATTCATCCCGTTCCGCTCGAGAGAGGGTGAAAAACCTGCTGGAAGGGGATGGCATTCACGACTGGACAGAGACCCTGCCATTTCCACTTGCTTCCATCATCTGGGCATATATTGCTGAGGAATCTCCAGAGAAGAAACAGAACCATCTCTTCCATCTCTTCGAAGCATCTGCCGAGTTCTTCTCCCTCATCCTCATATCCGGAGTCGCCCCTCTCATACAGGCGGAAGGTATTGACCTCCTTGACGAGAACCCTGAGTTTCGTGATATCTACCGGTATGCGACGTTTCGGAGCTGGATCATACTCTGCAGGAGGGCAGGGAGGGTTATCAGAAAGAGGCTTGGATCCCCGGAAGAGCGGGACGAGATCATGGCACTCTTCGGCAATCCGCCCCGAGGCTTCATCGATCTCATCACCGATAAGCGGCTCTTCACGCTCTTTGACGAGGTTGCGGATCTCAGAAATGACTGGAAAGGACATGGGGGAATTGTGAGCATTGCAGGGTATGAGGAGCGGGTCGCAACGCTTGAAGAGTACCTGAAGAGATATCAGCGGATCCTGCGGGATCATTTCGCGGATATGGCCCTTGTACTCCCCGGCACAGGAGAGTACCGGAATGGAATCTTTACCTATACGGCAGAGTCGCTTACAGGGTCCCGCTCCCGGTTCCGGACGATTCATCTCCAGACACGTATCCCCCTTGATACGGGAAAAGTGTATCTTCATGCGCAGGGGAGTTCGGAACCGCTTGAACTCCTTCCACTCTTCAGGATTGAAAGACACTCAAAGACAGGAGCGCCTGCATGGTACTTCTATAACCGGATCGACGGGAGAAACGTCCGCTGGGTATCATATCATTATGAGGCGGCACCGGAGTTTGAGGAGGAGAATAACGACGTGTATCTGATGATGAGGCGCCTTCTGCTCATCACCGGGGAGGAGTGATGGAGCACTGCAGGAAACTCACCCTTGAAGGATCGGCACTCCCGTTCGATCTCGATATAACACTCCGGTGCGGCCAGGTCTTCCGCTTCGAGAAGATCGGGCGCTGGTGGTGCGGCGTCCTCGAAAACGAGGTGATCAGGATCCGGCAGGAGGGAAGAGATCTCCACTTTGCAGGCACCACTGAGGATCAGATCATCAGGTATTTTGATCTCGATCTGGATCTTGAGGGGATACTGAGGGGATTTCCTGATGATCCCCTGCTTGCCTCGGCAGTCAGGCATGCATACGGGCTCAGGATCGTCCGCCAGCCGGCCTGGGAGTGTGCTGCATCATACATCGTGGCAACCTTTGCAAACATACCCGGAATACGCACCCGGATACGCCTCCTCTGTGAACGGTTCGGTGAGGAGATCCGGGCCGGGGAGTTCGCCTTCCCGAAGCCCGGCACCCTGGCATCATCTCCGCTCTGTGATATCCGGAGCTGTCGTGTCGGGTACCGCGACCGCTTCCTCTGCGGGACCGCAGGGATGGTCAGCAATGAGCCCGGGTGGGATGAGAGGATCGCCGCTCTCGAATACAGGGATGCCAGAAGAGAACTGATGAGGTTTCCGGGTGTCGGTAGGAAGGTCGCTGACTGTATCCTCCTCTTTGCCTTTCACCGGTTTGAAGCGGTTCCGGTTGATGTCTGGATCGATCGGATCATGCGGACTCATTACCTCGAGGAAGGGGGGCGGTACAGCTATGATCAGATCGCAGATGAGGCACGGGCAATCTTTGGCCCCTATGCCGGATATGCACAGGAGTACCTCTTCGCGGCACGGAATCAGATAAAAAAGTGAGACGGTTATGTTCCGGCATCCCAGGAAGCCATATATTCCTCCTGTTCAGCGGTAGGGGTATCGATACTGCATCCGAGTGAGGCGAGCTTTAACCGCGCAATCTCCTCATCGATTGCGGTTGGAACATCATGAACACCGGGAATGAGATTCTTTCCATATCTGAACATGTACTCCGTCGAGAGTGCCTGGACGGCAAAGGAGAGATCCATCACCTCGATCGGGTGGCCCATCCCTTTTGGAACGGCAAGGTTCACCAGCCGGCCCTCTGCAAGAACGTGGAGCGTCCGGTCGCTGAAGGTGTACGAATCGATCCCGTCCCGGCGGCTTATTGTATCTGCATTCGTCTCAAGATACCCGATATCGATCTCGACATTGAAGTGGCCGGCATTACAGAGGATCGCACCATCACGCATCAGGGCAAACTCTGCCTCTTTCAGGATACCGATGTTTCCGGTTGTGGTGACGAAGAGCTCGCCAATCCGGGATGCCTCCCTGATCGTTATCACATCAAATCCGTCGAAGTGCGCCTGGAGGGCACGGCGGGGATCGATCTCGGTGACGATGACCCGTGCGCCGAGTGCCCGTGCCTTCGTTGCAAGACCCCGGCCGCAATACCCGTACCCGGCGACGACGACGTACTTTCCTGCGATCAGACTATTCGTCGTCGCCATGATGGCAGTCAGCGCACTCTCGCCGGTACCATGGACATTATCGAAGTAGTGCTTCATCGGGGTATCATTGACAGCGATCACCGGGAACCGGAGTTTCCCCTCCGCTGCCATCGACTTCAGCCGGTGAATCCCGGTCGTCGTCTCTTCACACCCCCCGAGGACGCCGGGGAGAATATCACGCCTCCCTGTATGAAGCCGGTGGATGAGATCCATCCCGTCATCAATGGTGATCGAGGGGCGCGCATCAAGGACCTTGTCGATTGCCTCATAATATTCCTCAAGCGAGCAGGCACGTTTCGCATAACAGTGGATCGTCCCTCCTGAGAGGGCGGATGCCACATCGTCCTGGGTCGAGAGGGGGTTGCAGCCGGTAATATGTACCTCTGCACCGCCGGCTGCAAGTGTCCGGGCCAGGATGGCGGTCTTCGCCTCGACATGGAGTGCCATCCCGATGACGACTCCTTCAAATGGTTGTTCTTTGATAAACCGGTCCCTGATGACGTTCAGAACCGGCATATACTGCTCCGCCCAGCGGATCTTTGCTTCACCTGTCTGCATTCTGTACCCCTGTACTACCACTATGTACGCAGGATCTCTTAATCAATCCCGATGGGAACAGACGCTTGATAAGAGGATGCGCCCTATGATCTGATGATGGCTTTAACACGCAGAATCATCCCATGTCTCGACCTGAAGAATGGACGGGTCGTGAAAGGGACACATTTTGAGGACCTCAGGGATGCGGGCGATCCGGTCGAACTGGCGGCGCGGTACAATGAACAGGGGGCAGACGAGGTGGTCTTCCTGGATATCACCGCATCGAAAGAGGCACGGAAGACGATCATTGATCTCATCTCGCGGGCTGCGGACCAGCTCTTCCTCCCCCTCACCGTCGGGGGCGGTATCAGGACAAACGATGACATCACCGCCATTCTCAGGGCAGGGGCTGATAAGGTCTCCATCAATACCGCGGCGGTTCAGAACCCGGCGATCATCTCCGAAGGTGCGGCGGCATTTGGCACCCAGTGTATCGTCCTTGCGATGGATGTCAGGCGGAATTTTGAGGAGACGGAAGGAACGACCCAGATCAGGCTCCCTGACGGAAGAACCTGCTGGTACGAGGTTGTTACGCATGGCGGGAGCAGACCGACTGGCATCGATGCCATACGGTGGGCACAAGAGGGGGAAGAGCGGGGAGCGGGCGAGATCCTCCTGACATCGATGGAGACGGACGGGACGAAGGAGGGTTTTGATATTCCGATCACCGAGGCGATTGCATCTGCAACCAGCATCCCTATCGTCGCCTCCGGAGGGGTCGGTACACTTGAGCACTTTTATGACGGGTTTGTCCATGGCAAGGCAGATGCCTGCCTCGCCGCATCCGTCTTCCATTTCGGGGAATATACAATACGCGACGTAAAAGAGTATCTTGCCGCAAAGGGCGTCCCTGTGCGGCTATAAAGATTTCAGAGGAAGGGCCGGAGATCGAGCTCGAAGCCGATGACCGGGTGTTCCAGATCAAAAGCAAGGATCACATCGGGGTGGAGCTCACCAAACGATCCCACCACCTCTGAACCGATAGATATCGCCCCCTGCCTGCCGGGAAGGTACGCGGGATCCTCTGAGGCGGCAACACTCGTTTCAATGCCGCATTCCCGGAGTAATGCATCGACTGTTGCATACACCTCCGAGAAGTCAGCACCCGGATGCGTCGCCGCACCTGCCACCTTCTGATGGGTTACGATATGATCATTCACATCTCCGACCGCGAAGATCCGCTGCGGCAGTTCACGGTGTTTGTTCGCTGAGAGGATCTCAAGAAGTCCGGGGAGGAGATCGGTCCTGAGCATTGTATTCTCAAGGGAGATGGGATGGAGCACCCTCAGGGCGCGATCAGAGACCGGCCGCTGCATATACTCATAGCTGACCCGGTCGTTTGTCAGGGTAAACGGCATCACCTCGGTGTACCCAAGGCCAATTGCCACCTCTGAGACGATTCGGGCAAGCTCCATCGCGGGATCGGCCCTGCCTATCGTGAAGGTGGGTGGAAGATCGCCGGAGAAGTGATTGAAGCCCCATGCGATCGCCACATCCTCAAAGACATCCCAGTCATGCATGATGTCTGCCCGGTAGCAGGGAACCGTCACCCGGACAGAGGATCCGTCAAGAGGCTCTGCACCAAACCGCATCTTCTGAAGGAGGGGGATGATCGAGTCCCGCGTCACCGGGATGCCAAGGAGCCTGGCACAGGCATCTGCATCGATGATCCGCTCAACGGGTGCGAGGGAGGGGCATGGAACCCCGTCAATTCTCACCGACTCTATCCTGCCGCCGGCCTCGGCAAGTGCCGTACAGATGATTGAGACGGTCTTTTCAACCGCCCGCTCATCGGTACCGGTGACATCAAGGAGGATGTCGGTCGTCTCTTCGGTGATCCGGGTCAGCTCGCCGTTGATGATCGGGGGGAACGAGAGGACGGCATCCTCTGCATCCACGATCAGGGGGAAGCGGTCAAAGTCCGAGACAAGACCCGCAAACATCCTCCCCTTCGGATGGTCAGTCAGCATCTCCTCCATCGTCATCTCACGGGTCTCATCGAGGGGGACGAAACGGCGGTCCCGTGGGGAGGCGATATACCGGAATGGCGGAGTGATCGTCGAGAGATCATGCACCCCGATCGCCACCTTCGACCGTCCCCGGCCTATCGCCCAGTGAAGCGCCTCCTGAAGCGCCATCAGCGACTCGATCGATGCCTCATCAAAGGAGAGGCCACGGATAACCGCCGATCCAAGGCAGGGACGAATTTCGGCAAGCCCGGGATCGACGGAGAAGGTGATCCCCGACTCGCCGACCGGGTAGTCGGGGAGACCGGTCTCTATCCCGAGGAATCCACGCATTGCCCGGGCAACCCCCTCAACCGAGTAGAGATCGGTTCTGTCCGGGAAAAACTCGACATCGGCGTGATCTTCTTCGAGCCGTTCGATATCGGATCCAATCATCGGGAGTGCGGCAAGAATCGTCTCACGATCGGTCCGGCAGAGCCGTTCGAGATACGCATAATCCAGTGTTATAATCGCCATGATTCAGGCCCTCCTGTATGACGGAGCTGAACGCACCCAGTCGATATCGCTCTTATAGAGCTGGCGGAGATCAGAGAGTCCAAGCCTGAGCATCGCAACACGGGAGATCCCAAGCCCCCATGCGAGGACCGGTTGTGTGATCCCAAACGGTGCGGTCACCTCTTCACGGAAGATACCGGCACCCCCAAGCTCAACCCATCCAAGACCATCGACCCAGACCTCCGGCTCGACCGAGGGTTCCGTATAGGGGAAGTAAGCCGGACGGAACCGGACATCTGAAAAGCCCATCCGGTGGTAGAACTCCTTTAAAAAGCCGAGCAGATTATTGAAGGTGACATCCTTATCCATAACAATCCCTTCAAGCTGTTCAAACTCGGCGAGATGTGTCGGATCAATCGACTCCCTCCGATAGACGCGGGAGAGCGAGAAGGCCTTCACCGGCGGTTCCGGGTGCGCGGCGAGATACTGGATCGAGAGAGCCGTTGAATGTGTCCTGAGGACCGAGGCGCGTGCCTTCTCAGGGTTCCATCTTCCACCCCAGCCTGTCGATGAGGTCTCCCCGCCATGCTCATGCATATCGCGTATCTTCTCCCATCCATCGGGCAACGGGGAGGTAACATCAAGATAGAAGGTATCCTGCATCTCTCGTGCCGGATGGTCCTGCGGCTGGAAGAGGGCATCAAAGTTCCAGAATGCACTCTGGACGATATTGCCTGAGAACTCCGAGAAGCCCATCTCAAGGAGGAGTGTCCGGACCTCGTCAAGGATCCTGCGGTATGGATGGATCTTGCCGGGATAGATCCTCCGTGGCGGGGTGGCAAGGCTGTAGCGGCGGAGGGACTCCTCTCTCCATGATCCGGAGATGATCTGCTCACGGGTCAGTGTTCCGATCTCCGGGCGGAGATCAAGGCCTTTCCTGACGATTTCATCTCCCTTCGGGGTGATGGAGATATTCCACCGGACCTCCTCGGAGATGGTGACCAGGCCACGGGATTTCAGATCACCAATGCCGGAGATCTCACCTTCACCAGAGGCAATAGCCCTGAGTGCCCGTTCATCATCCGTCTCAGGGATGGAAGCGGCCTTCTTTGCGATCCCAGCCTCGATCCTGATCCACCCGTTCTTCCGCATCCACCCGATTGCCACCTTCGCAAGGGGGTGGCGGGAGAGCTCTCCCATCGGTATTTCGCCATTAATGCTCTCGATGACCTGCCGCTCAGGGAGGCCTTCCTCTGCGTAACGCTCCCCTTCTTCCGTCAGATGGTATCTCTCACGGACATCCCGCCTGATCTGAACGAGATCCCTGCCTGCGGCGAGGTGAGCCCACTGGACCACCGAACCGGGATCCGCATCCAGATCATCCGCAAGCAGCTCCGCATCAGCAGATGTATGCTTCTGAAGAATGAGGAGGAGCCGTTTCTCATTTGCCGTTAACTCCATGATTCACCCCGTCACCATATGCCGGACAGACTCCCGCCGTTCCTTAAAGTCGGTAAGGAATTCCTTCACCCGCTCAAATGTTGCCTTCTTGCAGGTACCGCAGAGGAGCGTGCCTCCGAGGCATGCCGATCTGATCTCAAGCAGTTCATCATCATCTGCGACCATATGGAAGAGGTTGAGAAGATAGATCGGGCATCCATCCGGTTCACCCCCGCATCTCACCTGCTCCTCTTTTGTCATCCTGCCGCCGGTGAGAGCTCCCATCACCTTCTTTTTGACATCCGAAACCGGCTCATCGAAGAAGAAGAGGCTGTCAGGGATGCTGCTTGACATCTTCCCGCCCTGGAGACCCTTCATGAAGCTATGGTAGGTTGAGGAGGGGGTGATGAACCCATATCCTCCGTTTGCCGCCTCAATCTGCCGAACCTGCTCCGAGACAAGGAGAATATCTGCACCAGGGATATCAAGATGGCCTTCATACCGCTTCGATCCAGGAAATGCTGCTGCAACGGCATCCATGGCATGGAGAGGTGCATTTTTGGATCTGACACTGATATACTCCCCCCGATCCAGAACCGTGAACCATCGCATCTTATGGGCAATATCTCGGGTAAGCCTGATATGCGGATCCTGATCGATCCCGACGGGGACGACCGTCGGGGCGGGCCCTGAGACGACCTGGGGATAGAGGATGTCCGCAACCTGTGTCGCTACCGAGTCGGCATGCGCAAGGGAGGTCTCCGGCGTGAATCCATAGATCGCCTGGAGATCCGAGAAGTTGATCTTTATCCCGGCCTCAAAGGCGAGATCCTTCAGCAATGCATTCTCGCTCTGGTAATAGGTGGTTCCCTCAAACCCAAGTGCGTAGAGGCATTCAAGATAGAGAGCACCATATTTTTTGCAATCATCCCAGGAGAGGCCACGAACCGCGTGCGCTTCCCGATCTGCGATGGATATAAAACCTGATCCACCCTGCTCCACATGCCAGACGACTTCGCGCATCACCATCAGGTGTCCAAGGTGAGGATAGCCGGATGGCATAAACCCGGTCATCACATTGAAGGGGGAACCGGTGTTGATCGCCTCAACAATAGGGGCATAGTCACGGTGGCCGACGACGATCTTTCGCCTGAAGAATGCAGGCGCTGAAGAGAGGAGAGATGCCTCAGCTTCAACAGGCTCGATACCAAACTCCGAGAAGAGGCGGTCGATATCGACAGCAGGTGTGCTTGACCAGGGGTTGATCACAGAATCCATAGGGGTACGCTCACAATTTTATCCGTGCAAATTCGATGTACACGATCTCGTCACTTTGTACACAGGCAAACAACATCTTCTTTTTGACACTGTGTGCCATTCTGACTGAACGTGAGATGGTACTGATTGCAAGCTCCGCACCATCAGGGATCGCATGGACGAGCATCTCGGAGTGGCGGTCACTCTCTGTATAGACCCTGAAGTGGTGGCCGAACTTGTATCCGGTACGGGGCGTAAAGCCGAGGTTTCGCAGCATGGTATAGACGAGGAGCTTCTCGACAAGTTCGGTGTCGCCGGAGAGGGCAGAGGCGTAATATGCATCACGAACGGTTGAGCCGCCGTTGAAGAGGAGCACACCGGTGTCGAGGAGATACAATGCTTCAGGGGGCGAGAGAAGGAGGCGGCCCGGATCGAGCCGTGTTCCATACCACTGAGACTGGAGCTGATCGCCCCCTTCGCCATGAACGATCACCTGTGTTCCAAGAGGAATACCTTCAATACCTTCAGGGAGAGGGATGACATCCCGTGCTTTTGGGCGATGAAATCTGAGATCATAATAGGTCAGTTCCTCTTCATCATCGACGACGGCAAGGAGGTAATTCTTCCGCATATTCTCAGCCGTTGCCACCTCACGAAGGAGTGATGAGAAGATGATGGGATCGCGTTCCGAGAGGACACGGACGAGGTACTGGGTCGTCCCCTTCCCCGGCTTCTGACCGCGCCGGAAGACCCGGAAGTCATGGGGACCTGCCTGTACCGCATATCCGCGCTCACGGATATCACGGTAGACGATGAATGACCGCAGAAAATTCTTCTTCTCTGCGGACTTCCGGAGAAGTGAGTCGAAATCAAACCCGACCGGATCGATCTTCCCTCTCTGAAGGAGGTAGAGCGCCTCTTCAGGAGAGAGGGAGAGGCCCGCTGGTGTCGGCCGCCCATACCCGCCCTGCTCATAGAGAGATCGCCCCTCTGTGCCGGTATGAATCATTGTTCCATCGTATGTCGCCTTCACTACCTCTGGTATAGGCGGTTATCCGAGATAAAAACACGTCAGATGAGAAATGCTTTCAAAGTAAGATTATAACATTATTCAAAGAACTGTGGTAGTATGATGTGGAAAGCATTTTCAGGAATTTTGAATTGGAAAATTCTACTGGTACTCTTTCTTGTTACCCTCCCTATAACGGTATCCGGAGGGGATGTGACCGGACAGGAAATTATTAACCGGACATACCAGCAGGGACTATATACTGACATCCATGCAATTGAAGAGACTATGGATGGAGGCTTTCTTCTTGGAGGATATGCTGCACAGGACGGTCCGGAATCATCTATCCTTATAAAAACAGATGCACGTGGTGGGATTCAATGGGAACAATTGTATCCTGGCGACTGGATCGTTGCTATCAAAGAAGGTAATGATACAACAATCTATGCTGCAGGCATCGAATGGGATATGGGGGAGAGTCCGGGTGACAGAATAACAGGAACAAGTCATATCATGGCAGTTGATCATGACGGGGCTCTCCTCTGGAGAGAAGAGTTATCTGGATTTTCCCCGAGGCGAATTCTGACGACAGATGATGGGATCCTTGTTGCCGGCTGGCTATGGCCATCTGATGAAGACGAGTCATTAGTCTCCGGCTTTCTGGCAAGGTATAGTAATGATGGGACTCTCCTCGGAGGATCAGAGTATGCTGAGATGGCCATTGTTGATATGATCGCTGCCCCGGACGGGGGATATCTTCTGGTTGGAGGTAGCGGCAGCACAACAGATGGCGAGAGGATTGAATATGGCCACCTTACAAAAGTCGATGATGAGGGCACGCCACAATGGACAGAAACATTCAGGAACCTGAACATCTTCTCGATCGCAGAGATGGATGACGGGTATATCATGGTGGGAAGTACCAAACCCTTCTGGACATCACAGGGTCAGACACGTGCAATAGGAACAACAGATGATGGCACAATCCTCTGGGAGAAGGATCTGGAGGGGTATGCAGCATACGGAGTCGTTCCATATGGAGATGAGTTCCTCATCGTTGGAGGGACAGGACCAAAGAACCCTCTCATCATAACTATGCAGCCGGACGGTTTGGTGACGTCCTCAAAGCGGTTCCCAGAGGCTGACGGACGCTTCACAGCGGTTGCACCGCTCTCGGATGGTTCTGTTGCGGTCGGCGGCTGGTCCCGCCACACCGGAAGTGTGGAGGGATGGCTCCTCGTCCTTGACCCCACCATTGTACCACAAGAGCCGGAGCCTGCCGAGGCAGCAGGATTCACCCTCATCAGCGCCGCAATCGGGCTTTCCGGTGCAGCGATCTGGCTCAGGAGAAGAGAGGGGCGTTAGGCAGCAAGCCTGCGGACCTCTGCGATATTGCCGGCATCATCCCGGCGATCATCCTCCGGCGTCTCCATGATGAAGAGGAGATGCCGGAGCCGGGGGTGGTGGAGGATAGCCCGAATCCCCTCCTCCCCGATGGCACCAAGGCCAATATGCTCATGCCGGTCAAGCCCAGACCCGAGCTGCCCTTTTGCATCATTGAGATGGATGATGGAGAGGCGATCAAGGCCGACCTCCGCATCGAAGAGATCGAAGGTTGTACCGACCGCTTCCTCTGATCTGAGATCGTACCCTGCCGCATGGGCATGACAGGTATCAAAGCAGACGGCTATCCTCTTCTGATCCTCGATCTCTCCAATGATCGCCGCAAGCCCTTCGAGATCACTCCCGACCGAGTTCTTCTCACCGGCAGTATTTTCAAGAACAAGGGTGACGCCGGGATCAGCCGCATGAAGAGCGGTATTAATGGCATCAACAACCCGCTTCTGCCCATTCGATTTCCCTGAGATACCATGGTGGCCGAGATGGGTTACCAGGTAGGGAATCCCAAGCTGTGAACAGCGCAAGAGCTCCACATTCAGGCTTTCGACGGACTTTTGGTATATCTCATCTTTTTCTGAGGAGAGGTTTGGGAGGTACGGCATATGAACAACAGGAGAGGAGATGGCCGCCGCGGCACATGCCTCCCGGAAGCCGGTTGCCAGGTCATCTGGAAGAGGTTTATACTGCCATCCGCGCGGGTTTCGTGAGAAGATCTGAAAGGTATCGCAACCCTTCCCAACAGCACGCGAGACGGCACGATCGATCGATCCGGCGATCGAGACATGGACACCGACACATACCATGCAGAAGGTGTTCTCCGCAAAACGATGAAAGGATATTGGTGGGGGCAACCGGGAGGTCAGAATCCGAGTGCCAGAAGAAGAGCGGCTCCAAATTCCTCTGTCGTTGCCTCTCCACCGAGATCGGGGGTTCTGATCCCTGAGTGGAGGAGAGACAGTATCGCCTCCTCAATCCTCGCTGCCTCACCGACATACCCGAGGTGATCGAGGAGCATCGCCGCACTCCTGACGGCGGCGATCGGGTTTGCGATGCCCTGGCCTGCGATATCCGGTGCCGAACCATGGACAGGCTCAAAGAGGGCATGCTGATCCCCGATATTGGCTGAAGGGAGCATGCCGAGCCCGCCGACGAGATACCCGGCGACATCGGAGAGGATATCCCCGAAGATGTTGGTGGTTACGATGACATGGTAGCGACCCGGATGCATCAGGATGTCAAGGGCGAGGGCATCGATGTACCGTGATTCATAGGGCACCCCTGCCCGGGATGCCTCGGCCGAGCAGATCTCCCGGAAGAGGATATCAGATTTAATGACATTTGCCTTATTCCCGATGGTAAGGGGAACCCCTCGTGCCGCTGCCAGGCGGGAGGCGTACCGCCCGATACGCATACTCCCGGCGACCGAGACGACGCGGACCGTGCAGGCGCGATCCCGCTCGCGCCACTCGATCCCGGAGTAGAGGCCCTCTGAATTCTCACGCACCACCATGATATCAAAGCCCTCACCTTTCACAGGGCGGAGGTTGGCATAGAGATCAAGGTCCTGCCTGATCTTCAGGATGACGGAGTCATAGCAGGGATCAGGAGGTGTCGTTACCGCACCAAAGAGGATCGCATCCGCACTCCTCATCGCCCTGATATCATCATCTGTGCATGCTGTTTTTTCCCTCTGCCATCTGGCATACCCGACCTCGACCTCAAAGAAGTCCCAGTCGGGGTGAAGGGAGGCGAGTACTGCCTGTGCAACCGGGATCACCTCACTTCCGATGCCGTCGCCGGGAACAACAGCGATCCTAACCATGATGTTCCCTCCATGCCGCAACCATTCCATAGACCGCATCGAGGACGGTCTTTGGGGAGGCGCCCCAGTGAACGACAGCACCAAAATACCCGTTATACTCTCCGATACCACTCCTCTCTTTTCTGCAGCATCTGGCTATGAACGGCTCTTCATTGACCTGCGAGAGGGGGCAGATATCGATACGTGAGTAGTTTGTGCCATAGCACTCCTCATACAGCTGTTTCCCGGTCAGACATCCGGCGACCCGTTCACCCCCTGTCATCCGGTCCATATCAAGTGTTCTGGTGAAACCTCCCGCCCGGCAGGGGAAGACATCGGCATTGATCGTTGAGATATCCCTGATGTGATGGGAGAAGGTGCAGTTGAGTTCTCCAAGAAGCCCGGCCTCTTCAAGCTCCTCGATGGTTACCGAGAGGTTCGCCCGGGGTGGCCGAATATCATAGACATGGACTTTTTGAAAGAGGGAGAGATCCGGATCGAGGACGAAGTTCATATGCTCATCCATCGCCCCGAAGATGGTACACCGTTTTCCGGTCGAGAGAGCCCGCCGGACCATGCCTGCCCGGTCATGCTGATTGACCCTCTCTGAGTACAGGACCGTCTCATCCGCGGTCGAGAGCACCTCTTCATGAAGAATATCGCGCATCATCCCGGTGCCATCCGGATCCGGGGTGACTTTCAGGAGTTCAAACCCGTCCTCGACCCTCCTGACGAGGTATTCGGAGAGGAAGTACACCTTATCTCCAACAGGCTTCTCAAAGGCATGACCGACAACCTTGCATTCGGGAGGAAAGATCATGCCTTCCCCCTCCAGTAATTGACGAGGCCTCCGGCATGGAGGATCTCGCGCATACGGGGGGAGAGGGGGGTGAACGGGTAGGTCGTTCCACCCAGCTCAAATGATCCGGCTTCGAGATCAATGGTGATCTCATCACCATCGCTGCATGACGGGATATTGGCCTCAAGAACCGGCAGTCCGACGTTGATTGCGTTTCTAAAGAAAATACGGGCGAAAAGGGGAGAGATGACGGCAACAACCCCTGCTTCCTTCAGGGCAATAGGTGCCTGTTCACGTGATGAGCCGCAGCCGAAGTTCCGGCCTGCGACGATGACGGCGCCTGAGAGCCGGGGGGCGAGTGCCGGATCGAGATCCTCAAAGACATGGGCTGCCCATACAGCCTTCTCCTTCGTCCTGAGATACCGGCCTGCAATGACAAGATCGGTATCGATGTCGGATCCAAGGCAGATTGCCTCTCCTTTAAGCATGGAAGACCTCCGGTTCGGTGATAACGCCGCTCAGGGCAGTCGCCGCGGCGGTCGCGGGAGATGCCAGGTAGATCTCTCCACCGACGCCCATCCGGTTTTTGAAGTTACGGTTTGCCGTCGAGAGGCAGACCTCCCCTTCACCGAGGACACCACTATGAATGCCAAGGCAGGGACCGCACCCCGGTGTCACCACCATGCAGCCTGCAGCGATGAGATCGGCGATGATACCATCCTCTGTGGCACGGAGGAGGACCGGGGCGGATGCCGGGACGACGATCGTCCGGACCTTCACCTTTGATCCCCGGACCATGCCGGCAAACCGTTTGAGATCTGTATACCTGCCGTTTGTGCAGGTTCCAAGGAGAACCTGGTCCACCTCTGTCCCTGCCAGATCAGCGACCGGACGGGTCGAATCGACACGGTGGGGAAGCGCAACGAGCGGGACGATATCATCGAGATCGATAGTACACTCTTCGCGATAGGAACAGTCTTCCGGCACCTGCGTCTCAACGGAATGGCCATATCCTGCCAGGTACTCACGACAGACCGGGTCTGCATAAAAAAGTGCATTTTTTGCCCCGGTCTCAACACCCATATTGCAGATGCAGAGCCTCCCATCCATATCGATCGTTTCTGCACCCGGACCGGTGTATTCGAGTGCCGCATATGTGGCACCCTCCATTCCAAGGCGTGATACGACGGTTAATGCGACATCTTTGGCTTCTGCACTCTGCGAGAGGCTGCCATCCAGTGAGATCCCGATCGTCTCGGGAACCCGGAACCATGTCTCTCCCGAAGCCCAGATTGCTGCCATGTCTGTGGCGCCGACACCGGTTGCAAATGCCCCGAATGCACCGCCTGTACAGGAGTGTGAATCTGCACCTACCACCACCTCACCGGGGAGGATACACCCTTCGCTCATGATCTGGTGGCAGATTCCCCCGCCACAGTCTGAGAAGAGGACGCCTGCTGATGAGGCGTACTGCCGGAGTTCGCGCTGGAGATCTGCGGTCGTTCCATTGTTCGCCGGGCATATATGGTCAAAGAGGACCGAGATCCGTGCCGGGCCGATTCCTATTGGCACGCCCATCTCACGAAACGAGGCGAGGGTAAGGACCCCGGTTCCATCATGAACATATGCCCGGTCCACCCGGGCATCGACATACTCACCGGCATTCCCTTGCAGTATCCGCTCTGTGAGGGTTCTGCTCATCGCAGCACCTCAGCCTCTGCCTGATGGATGAGCGAGAGGAGGAGGTCATGGGTGATGCTGCATTTGCTCTCCCCCCTCGATTTGACCTGATCGAGGATCCAGCAGATCTGTGCTTCGGAGATCTCATGGCCCATCGATCTGAGGATATGGGCGACCGCCTTCTTTCCGGTATGTTTTCCAAGGATGTAGTGCCGCTGCCCCCCGACGAGTGCGGGATGGATATATTCGTAGGTCGAGGAGTCCTCGATGAGTGCGGCGATATGTATCCCGGATTCATGGGCAAAGGCATGCTCTCCGACGATTGCCTTCGTCTTTGATATGGGAATTCCTGATGCCTCCGAGACGGCAGTGCTTAGTGTCAGAAGGTGGGAGAGATCATACCGGTCAACACCCCCTTTGAACCGGACTGCGGTCAGTACCTCCTCAAGCGATGCGTTTCCGGCACGCTCACCGATCCCGTTGACGGTGGTGTGAAGCTGGTATGCCCCCCGTTCTGCTGCGGTGATGGTATTTGCAGTTGCACACCCCATGTCATCGTGACAATGGATGCAGAGCGGAATAGGAAGATCAGTGAGGAGATCATCGACGACCCGGCTCATCTCAAGGGGTGTCAGGCATCCGACGGTGTCGGCATAGGAGACATAATTCGCACCGTATTCAGCACCTTGTGCGTACATCTCACGGAGGAAGGAGAGATCCGTTCGTGATGCATCTTCTGCTGCAAAACGGACCTGGAGACCATGGTCATGAGCATACTCGATCATCTCAAGCGCCCCTGCAAGGACCTCTTCCCGCGGCTTTTTGTACTTGATCTTCATATGCAGATCCGATGTAGCGATGAAGATGCTGACCATATCAATGTCGCAGCGGATCGCACAGTCGATATCATCCTTCAATGCTCGTGAGAGGCAGCAGATCCGTGCATCTAGATCCAGATCAACGATCTTCCGGACACAGGCGGCCTCATTCTTCGAGACGACGGGAAAACCCGCCTCGATGACATCAACACCGACGCTGTCAAGTAATTCTGCAATCCGGCACTTCTCCTCGGCGGAGAATGATACACCAGGGGTCTGTTCACCATCCCGGAGCGTTACATCACATATCTCAACATTCCACTTTTTCATAACAGGCACCCTCCGGGCATGAACCTTCAACGATGACGATCTTTGGGCCTTCCACTGGAAGGGAAAGGATTGTTTCAAGGGCGTCGGTATCTTCAGCAGGGATGATGACCGGATCTGCCCATGCCAGGTACCGGCGGATATCATATGATCTCTGGCCGCCGGTCATTGCCATACAATGGTTTTCAAGGACGATACAGAGGAGCGGATAGCCCATCTCATAGCAGTCGATGAGGGCATTCAGTCCTGAGTGAAGGAGAGCGCCATCACCGATAACCGCAACCCGGGTACTCTTCGCCGCAACTGCAATGGAGGAACCCAGACCATAACTTGCAATACCTGCCTGATAAGGAGGATTCAGCAGGAGGAGTGAACAGCCGATATCCGGGATGACCTTCATGCCCCGCTTCACCAGAACCGAGAAGAGCGGGCGGTATGGACAGGCTGTGCAGAATGTCCGGTAGTACCCGCGATCTGAGAAGCGTTCTGAGTTCCTGGAGACCGGCGGGGGGAGAAGCGACTGGTGCTCCCGCACAAACGGCCTCCCGATCTCAAGGATCTTCGAACCGGGAGGTAGTTTTGGCGGAGGATAGGAGATGGTGACATGCGAGGGTGCCAGTACGGCGCCGACACCGGTATCACCCTCTCTGATCCTGTTCAGCCCGGATCCGGCAGCCCATGCGAAGAGTCCGCCGGTTCCCTTCTCAGCACGGGTCACCCTGCCCGCTATCGTCAGGTCAGCCTCTGCAAGACGTCCTTTTCGTATCATCTGGATGGTATCGCCACATTCGGTCTCAGCATCAAGAAGTTTTGGGGTGACCCGAAGGATTGTAATCCTTGAGAAGCGTTCCGATACTTCAAATGCGGTTGCCACCGCCTCGTTCACCGTCTCTTCCCCAGGCTCGATCACCGGGCATTGTGCAATCTCACCATAGTACCGTGAGTCCTGGGCATTCTGAGAAGATACAGCAAGAGGATCATCACCGGCGATGATGACGACACCAGCGATGAGCCCCTGGGTTGTAGCATTGATGAGGGGGTCCGCGAGTGCATTCATCCCGACATGTTTGACGATGACCGCAGAACGCCGCCTGGAGAGGGAGTCACCCAGGGCATACTCAAGGGCGACCTTCTCGTTAATGACCGTCTCTGCGGATACCACAGTTCCAATCTCCGTTACCGGATAACCGGGGACGGTATAGATCGCCTCGGCACATTCCTTCAGATGGTGAGCAATCACCTCATACCCTTTCATGGACAGTCCCTCCCCGGAACGATGTCGCATCCTGTGCAGAGGGTGCACATCGTCTCTGCAGTCCGTGTATCAAGCCCCGCCTTCTTCAGCCATCGGGCATGGAGAGCTGCGGTTCTGAGCAGGCGATCTCTTCCCGGACGCGAAAAGGACTGCAGGGCAGCGGCGGGAGTGAGGGGGCGGAGCACCGGGATCACCCCCCTCCCGGTGAGGAGTTCGATACATGCCTCCATCTCCTCATCGCTCTCTCCAAGGCCGATTATAACATTTGAGAAGACATGCCCTTCCCCAAAGAGTTCGACTGAACGATCGAGTGCCCTGATAACACCATCCCAGGAGAGGGGCGGGCACATCTCTTCAAAAAGGGTGGGTGTTGCCGCCTCAAGATTGAACTTCACCTCTGAAACACCGTCTGCATAGAGATTATCCGGCGTATCCCGGCCCGGATAGATGGAGACCCCGATCGGTATCTCCACCTCCCCGATCCGTCTCAGAACCGCACGCACCCGCCGCTCCTCATCATCGATCGATTCAAGGACGCCGCTTGTCAGGGATATGGCATCGATCCTCTCCCGGACACCGGCGATCATTGCTGCAATCTCATCCGGTGTTTTGATCCGCCCATCAGTTCCGGGGACGGGGCAGTATCTACAGGAGAAGATGCACCTCCCGGTGACGGTGATATATGCCTGGCGGGGGCAGTGAAGACCGACCTGCTCAAGGATTCCGGTGCACTCTGTTGATCCGTGCCGAAGGATCGCCTCTCCACCTCCAAGATGCCGTATCTCAATTGGAGAATCATGGGAGATGGAGAGACGGATTCTCCTGCCACCTGTTGAGAAGAAGAGTGAGCCGGAACCGCCGGCGCCCGGTCCGGCAGCGGACCGCTCAATATAGGATGATGCATCGGCACCGGTGACTCTGCATGATCCGGTTGCAAGGAGCCCTGCCTTTAGTTCGTGCCATCGCATAAGAGGAGTGCCTCATCAAATCGTGTCGCAAACGGAATCGCCGCAACTGCACCGATCAGCCCCCGCCCGGCGGCTCTGACATCGAGAAGCGGGAGGAGGTCGTCCATCTCCGACCGGGTGATCTCACCACGTTTCACCTTCCAGCCATACTCAAGGAGAGGGGAGGGATCAAACCCGGTGTATGCCGCCATCCCGGTCTCATCGGAGAGGGTATGCTCCATGAGAAGGTTCTCAAACCGATCGATACATCCGGCAGGGTCGGCCGTTGCAAATTCGCACGCAACCGCGACACAGTTCTTCGTCCTGTAGGCGACAGGGTAGAGCTGGGTGATGGTATGGGAGAGGTATCGGGTCGCATCGTCGCAGACTGCCTCTGCGATATTATGGCAGAGGGTCCAGGTTGCCCCTGCATCAGGGGTATCGGTATCGTCAACACCAATGATCAGCCGCTGGCGGCGTGGAAGGACGATCCGTGAGCCTGCAATCTTTCCACCACCACAGGGATCCGATTCCGAGCGGATCACGCCTGTTGCACCGGCACGGCAGATGGAAGCCCCGACGCCACCACCACCCATCCCGATGTAGGTGATCCCGATCTCAGAGTCAGAGGCTGAAACCCTGGCAATACCAGCGGGGAAGCGTGAACCGACGAGATCGAGATCCACTGCCCCGGGTGTTAAAAAGTACCGGTTCGTCAGCCCGAGGGTCCTGACATGCCGGACAAGGGGGCTCTTCGCGTAGTGATGCCTCACCCACATCGCCCCCCCGATACAGTCAAACCGCTCGATCAGTTCGACAGAGGTTCCATCCTCTGATGCAATCCCGAGGATCTCGGGGTATATGATTGAATAGGGGTCATTGATACTCTGCATGATGAGCCGCCAGTATGATTATTCAATGTACGGTGAGTCGTACGATCATATCGGCTGAATGAATGAAGCCGCCACCCCCGGAAGGTGTCAGGCATTGGATTCTGAGCCACTCTTATTGCCGATAATTTCGTTAACAGAATAATCGGCTACAAGATCATATAAGATGTTCGATCCTGCGGGAAAAAAAGGATTAGAAGAGTTCATGAAGCTGGAACTTGAAGGGACCGAGGGATCCGCCGTAGTTTCCAGCAGAGATCTGTTTGACACCAGGTACCTTGCATGCCGCTTTGACACCGGCCGCCATCGCTGCCTTCACGGCTGCCTCATCGACACCATCGATGACGATCTCGTAGATCGAACCGACACCTTCAGGAACTTCGGTACCCTCGACCTTCTCACGGATGGTCGGACAGAATGCCTCGTTGGTGGAGGCTCCCATGAACTTGTACTTCTTGCTCCCGACTTTTGAGCCGCTTGAGACAATGCCACCGGGGAAGGGGGTGATGACACCGGGTACGAGGGCGATTGCATCGACCGCTGCCTCTGCTGCAACGAGGGCTGCCATCTGGTTTTCACCTAATATCAGGAAGTTTCCACCAGCAACACCCTTCACTGCTCCGTACTCCTCCTCGATGATGAAGTCGCCACCCATGATCGGGATCGACCAGCAGTCACGGTCACCAACGGTCACCTTGGACTCATACCCGTCACCGAAGAAGTGAAGCTTCACCGGAAGTTTCTCTTCTGCATCAAGACCATTGAATGCCGCAGTCGTCGGGGCTGTCAGAACACACTCGGCGATACGCTCAACAAGCTGCTCCTTCAGCTTCTTCTTTCCGACACAGATAAGGATGGCATAGCCTGGCCGGCCGTCGGGGGTCTCTTCTGCAGGAACGAACCGCTCGATGCCGGCCTCAGCGGGGCATCCGATGGTGGATGTCGCAAATCCGGTTGCTTCCACTGCTGCCTTGTAGGCCCATTCCTTCGTCACTGCGGTTATGATTACGCGGGAGACCCAGGTCGGGAACCCTTCTGCGTAGGTATTCTCAATAATGACTCCATTGTACTCCATTATGACACCTTCGTCTATGATCAGATGTGGGAGATGGATAAAAGAAGATTTCTCTTTGTACTTCAGACAGAGTACCCCCAGAGAAGAGCACCCAGCTCAGGCATAATAATAAATGATCAGATCAGGGGTATTGATTCCTGCATCCTCAACAACCGGCCCCGGGTGTGTTGCACCGGCAGGTGATGATACATCACCTGGAGATCATCCGACACTAAACCCCATGCGATCTATTCTCAAAGTCAGAGGATCAAAGGTGAAAGACCAGACCTGCTGACATTTCATTACATAAAAATTAAACAATAAATATCTTCATTTCCCGTATCAGAGCGCATAATGAACCCCCTTAAAGAAAGCACTTTGGCAGGATCGGAAGGGGAAATTAACTACTATATCTTAATTTAGGGGGATTATCATGGAGATAAACTCCAGAAAAATTAAGAAAGTTTATCTATCTTATCTAACAACCATTCCTGTAATCGATTGTATATCGATAGAAAGGCTGGTGCATGATAGCATGGCGTTTGCAATGCATATCAATTTGGAGCGTTGTACTGGTTGTAACAATTGTGTTGTTGCATGCCCGGTAAACGCATTGGAGCTTTACACAGTAGATCCCGTCACAAATGACAAGATCTACTCTGTACGCGACGGAAAGGCGATCGTACTTGACGTCAACAGCGAGCTCTGCGCCGGATGCGGCGTATGCGTCGAGGCATGTCCATACAATGTTATTCGACTGGTAGGACCGTGGGAGACCATCCGGGCGCCTGTTCAGGGTGCCGGAGCTTACCACTGATTGGAGGAGAAGAGAGGGATTTTACAATGGCTATGAGCAATTTGTACCCAAAATTCTCCAGGACAAGAGATGGCGTAAAGGTTGTTATGGAGCAGAAGCTCCTGCAGCATACCAATAACCTGATCTTAGACAGCGAAACCTGCACAGGATGTGGCATCTGTGTCGAGGCCTGCCCGGAAGAGGCAATTACCCTCGGCCTTGTCGGAGCCATCCGCAGGGGAGCAGTATCACCAGTAGACGACGCCCCCGTGAGCGTCGATGCTGAGAAATGCTCCTACTGTGGTGTCTGCGTCATTATGTGCCCGTTCAACGCACTGTCCCTGGAGATAGACGGAGAAGAGAAACTCCCGATTCTGGAGAACGAAGGCTTCCCACAGTATGATATGGTCACAGAGATCGATGACGAGAAATGTGTCCGCTGTACCATCTGTGACGAAATCTGCCCACGTGAGGCAATTGACCGCGACGTCCCTGTTTTTGAGGGAGCAGATGACGAGGGTGTTGCACGTCAGAACGCACTGACGGCGAAGACCGACTTTGTCGTTGATGACGAGAAATGCAACTACTGTGGCATCTGCGGCGCAATCTGCCCCGCAATCTACGTGAAGCACAAGCCATTCACCCCCGAGACAGGGGCTGTTGATGGAGAGGTTGTCTGGGACGAGAGCCTCTGTGATACATGCAAGGTCTGTGCCGAGGCATGTCCGGAAGAGGCGATCACCGTCGAGAGGACGGTCGAGTCCAAGAAGCTCCCCGGAACCGTCACGATCATCCAGGAAGAGTGCTGTACATGCACCTGGTGTTCGAAGAACTGTCCGGAAGAGGCGATCACCGTCGAGAAGATCTTTGAGGGAGACATCACCTTCAATGCAGAGAAGTGCCCGTCAGGGTGTTCAACCTGTGTCGAGGTCTGCCCCTGCAATGCAATCTATCTGCCTAGCCCCAAGCCCGCAAAGGAGCTGAAGAGGGAGCAGGAAGACGTCATTGCCGTGAACAAGGACTTCTGCATGCTCTGTGGCGCATGTGTCAACGCCTGCCCGGGTGAAGATATCATCGTTCTCAAGAGGACCGGAATCAGGGTCAAAGGCAAAGAGACGGACCTTTTCAAGACGATCAAAGCGAAGCTTCTGACTCCACGGACCTCACAGGTGCGGGAAGACCAGGCAAAGATCGGAGAGGTTCAGCTGAAGAGAATGGAGACTGCGTGAGGTTTTCATTATGGCAAAAGCAAAAGGTTACTCCGACGAAAACCTGTCTGTCCGGCTCGCCGACAGATACTACCGTCCAGAAGAGTCATCCGAAGACTTCCTCAAGAATGTTGAGAAGATCGGGATGACCGTCGCCCATATGTGCTACCAGTGTGGTACCTGCACAGGGTCATGTCCATCAGCACCGAGGAGCTCCTACCGGATTCGGAAGTTTGTTCGCCGGGCTGTCCTCGGACTTGAAAATGATGCACTGACCGACCCGGATCTCTGGCTCTGCACCACCTGCTACTCATGCACTGACCGGTGCCCCCGTGATATCGCCCCGACCGATATTATCATGGCGATGAGGAATCTGGCATTTAAACGCGAGATTGTTCCACGGAACTTCTTAAACACCGTTCAGTTCATCTATAAGACCGGGCACGGGGTTCCAAATAACGATGTGAACCGTGCAGCCCGTGTCAGACTCGGACTCGAAGCCGAACCTGAGACGACAGCAAAATATCCGGACTTTATCCCAGGAATTCAGAAGATCCTCGACCACTATGGCCTGAAGGACAAAGCTGATGAAATTCTGGCGGAGGGTCAGTAATGTCAGGAAAAGCACATCAATACGCATTCTTCCTTGGATGCATCGCACCAAACCGGTACCCTGGCATTGAGGCAGCAGCCATCAAGACCAGTAGGAACGTTGGTATCGACCTTGTACCTCTCAAAGGAGCATCATGCTGTCCTGCACCAGGTGCATTCGGATCCATCGACCTGAAGGTCTGGATGTCAATGGCAGCACGGAACCTTGTCCTTGCAGAGCAGATGAATATGGATATCGCCCTCATCTGCAACGGCTGTTACAAGTCAATCTGGGAGGTTAACCACAAGCTCAAACACCATGACGAGCTCAGGGACGACGTCAACGAAGTCCTCAAAGAGATCGATATGGAGTTTAAGGGAACCATCGATGTCCGCCACCTTGCTGAGATCTACTATGATGAAGCGATCTGTGGTGTGGCAAAACTCGCCGACAGCGTGACAACACCCCTCAAGGGCGTCAAGATCGCCGTCCACTACGGATGCCACCTCATCAAGCCACGGAAAGACCGTGAGTTTGAGGTCGAGGCTGTCGGAGATACCGAGAACCCGATGTGGATGGAAGAGCTCGTTGGCGCACTTGGTGCAGAGCCGGTCCAGTACCGCAACAAGATGCAGTGCTGTGGCGCAGGCGGCGGTGTCCGTGGATATGATATCGCCCATGCCCTCGACATCACCAACGAGAAGCTGATCAATATGAATGAGGTCGGTGTGGACGCAATAACCGATATCTGCCCATTCTGTCAACTTCAGTTTGACCGTGGCCAGATCGAGATCGGAGAGAAGTTCGGTATGGAATGGTCAGTACCTGTTCTTCACTTCAGTGAGCTGCTCGGCCTTGCACAGGGCATGAGCCCGCAGGAGCTTGCGCTTGATCTCCATGGAATCTCCTGCGAACCATTCCTGAACAAACTCCAGTGAGGTGCACTATGGCTGACGAAGCAAAATCACAAAAACCACGAGTTGGTGTATATATCTGTCACTGTGGTACCAACATCGCTGGTTCTATGGACATTAAGGAACTTGAAGAGTATTCCAAAGAAATCCCGAATGTCGTCCTGGTAGATGAATACCAGTACATGTGTTCAACCCCGGGACAGAAGAAGATCGAAGAGCATATCAAAGAGCACAACCTCACCGGCATCGTTGTTGCTGCATGTTCTCCACGTCTTCACGAACCGACATTCAGGACAGCATCCAAAGAGGGTGGACTGAATCCGTTCAGGTTCGAGATGGCAAACATCCGCGAGCAGAACTCATGGGTTCACATGCACGACAGGCAGGGTGCAACCGACAAGGCGAAAGATGCTCTCAAGATGGCAGTTGCCAAGGCATCACTCCTTGAGGATCTCTATCCAAAGTCCGTGCCGGTCGAGCACGCCGCAATGGTCGTCGGAGCAGGTGTCGGAGGTATTCAGGCAGCACTCGATCTTGCAAGCTCAGGGATCAAGACCTATCTTATCGAGAAGTCCCCGACAATCGGCGGCAGGATGTCGCAGCTTGACAAGACATTCCCGACACTCGACTGTTCACAGTGTATCCTGACACCGAAGATGGTGGATATCGACAGGCATCCAAACATCGAGATGATGACCTATACCGAGGTCGAGAAGGTCGAGGGATATATCGGAAACTTCGATGTAACACTCCGGAAGAAGGCACGTGGTGTCCTCACCCCTGCCGAGGCTGAGGCACGCGGCATCGTCGGTGGAGGATGCAACGGGTGTGGCGACTGTGAAGGAGTCTGCCCCGTCATCAAGCCAAACCCGTTCGAGATGGGGATGGCACCACGCAAGGCGATCTATATCTACCACGCACAGGTCGTTCCGCTCATCTATACAGTTGACTTCGACTCCTGTGTGAAGTGTAACCTCTGTGTCGATATCTGTGGCGACAAGAAGGCCATTGATCTTGAACAGGAAGACGAATTTGTCACCGTCAAGGTAGGAACAGCAGTTCTCGCCGTCGGATACGAGCTCTTCCCAATCGAGAAGAAGACCGAGTGGGGATACAAGCGGTATGACAATGTCATCAACGCACTCGAGTTTGAGCGTCTCATCTGCGCATCCGGTCCAACCGGCGGCAAAGTAATCAGGCCAAGCGATGGAGAGGTTCCAAAGAGAGTCGGTTTCGTCCTCTGTGCAGGATCACGTGACAACACCGGCATCGGCAAGCCGTACTGCAGCAGGTTCTGCTGTATGTACTCGCTCAAACACGCCCACCAGATACATGAAAAGATCCCTGGCGCACAGCCATACATCTTCTACATGGATATCCGGTCATTCGGAAAGATGTACGAGGAGTTCTACTACCGTATCCAGGACGAGGGAGCCAAGTTCATCCGTGGACGTGTCGCCAAGATCGAAGAGGATCCGATCACAAAGAACCTCCGTGTCATCACCGAGGACACACTCCTTGGCCAGCCGGTTGATATCGAGCTTGATATGGTTGTTCTTGCATCTGCAGTACAGCCAACAGCAGAGACGACACATGTCAGAAACCTCTTTGGTATCTCATGCTCCGGTGACGGATGGCTCCTTGAAGGCCACCCCAAGCTGAACCCATGCGGTACAACGACAGCAGGTGTCTTCCTTGCAGGTGTCTGCCAGGGACCAAAGGATATCCCTGACACGGTCGCACAGGCAGAAGGAGCAGCGGCAGCAGCATCGATCCCGATCCATGTCGGAGAAGTCGAGCTTGAGCCATACTTCGCCATGTGTATCGATGACAAGTGTGCAGGCTGTGGCATGTGCATCGACCAGTGCCCATACTCAGCACTCGCCCTCGTCGAGAAGGATGGCCGCGAGGTTATGCAGGTGACAGAGGCAAAATGCAAAGGATGCGGTACATGCGGAGGGTTCTGCCCTGGCGGTGCCATCTGGATGCAGCACTTCACCACACCACAGATTGTTGCGCAGATTGATGCGTTCCTCCTTGGAGGTGAACAGTAAATGTCAGACGAGTGGAAGCCAAAGATCTTCGGGATCATCTGCAACTGGTGTTCCTACGCAGGTGCAGACCTGGCAGGAAGTGCACGGACACAGTACCCGCCTGACATCAGGACAGTACGTGTCATGTGTACCGGACGGGTCGATACCCTCTTCGTCATGAAGGCCTTCATCGACGGAGCAGACGGCGTTCTCATCTCAGGATGCCACTTCGGGGACTGCCACTACCTTGAAGGGAACTACAAGGCGGCAAAGAGGATGTTCCTCATGAAGAGTGTCCTCAAGAACATGGGCCTTGAAGACAAGCGGCTCAGAATGACATTCGTCTCAGCTTCTGAGGGAGCAAAGTGGGCAATGGTCGTCAGCGATGTCGTCAAGACAGTCAATGAACTCGGACCAAGCCCGCTGAAGGAGTTCGGATACGAATAGAGGAGGCTGAAAACGTGACAAAGATTACATTGAACCTGCTCACCGGACGAACCATTCAGCAGGGAGCAACGATGGAAGGCGGTAAACACAGAAAGGCCTATACAAAGGCCGCCGCCATCATCGAGATGACCCCTGAGGATATGAAGAGACTCAACGTCTGGAAGAACACAAACGTCCGCGTCTTTAACGAGTTTGGCAGCGTCATCGTCAAGGCCGTAGTAGCAGACCAGGGTCTCCACCCTGGCGATGCCTACATGCCGATGGGGCCATGGTCAAACATGGTCGTTGATCCAAACACACACTCAATCGGAATGCCGACCTTCAAGGGCGTACCAATTGAGGTTGAGGTTGCCATCAACGAGCCGATATACGACTCCCTGGAAGTTGTTCGCAGGGCATGCGGACTCAAGGTGTGAGGAAAGTCTATGGCAAATATCGTATCAGATGTAATATGCACCTTCTGCGGGACGCTCTGTGATGATCTTGAGATCGAGCTCTCCGATGACGGCAAGAAGATCAAGGAGGTCTATCATGCCTGTGCCATCGGTGCAGAGAAGTTCCTTCATGCTCAGGCAGAAGACCGGATCACCCGGCCCCGGATGCAGGATGAAGACGGGAACTGGACAGACGTCACCTATGAGGAGGCGGCAAAATACACCGCAAAGATCCTCTATGACGCAAAGAAACCCCTGATGTATGGCTGGTCATCGACCTCCTGCGAGGCGATAAGCGT
>NZ_JALJYG010000009.1 GCF_024170505.1 Methanocalculus alkaliphilus | reverse complement strand
TGTCAGTTACTTGATACTGCTTTGACACGCATTATTTTATGCTTTACTAATATATTGATCTTTTGGCTCAACTAAAATTGTGCGTAAGTCCTACAGGATAAAATCCCGCAGTTTTTTATGAGATGCCAGTCGATGAACAATATATTTTGTCATTTGTACCGTCTGGGTATCGAATAATCGTGTCACGATGAGTCCGATAATAAAAATTAATACCCCCATCAAAAGGGCCAGAACAACACCAATCTGGCCAAAGAATGAGACATAGAAGAATGTGACAACTCCTGCAAGAATCGACATGAGACCAGCCCTGATGATAAAATAAAGCCTCTGCAACCACGTGGAAAGCAACAGTGCTTTAATGACTGCTCGTTTCTCGATCATGCGGTCCGCTCCGGACGAGCCGCTCTCTATCTCAAAAAAGATGTTTTTCGTATAGTTGAGGTCTGATAGCTGCAATATCTTTCTTGCATATCTGGCCTCCGATAACTCCTTGGAACTTGCAGATTCCAGCTCCTCCAAAATCCTCTGAGATATTTCTGATATGTCCTCATTTATTTGAGATTGGTTTTCAGATGCGGATTTTCTAGTAAACATAGTACCTCTCCAGCCCTGGAGGTGCCCCTCGCCTCCTCTGTCAACTGACACCATATAATTATCATTATTCTGCGTTCACCCCACACTCATCCCTGACTGGGGAAGGAGATAATATCCGGATCCGGTGCATCCAGTACTATTGAAATATGTATGTTGGTAGTATATTAATCCGATAATGATCTGAGAGGTGATCTGCCGTGCCAGGAGAATCAAAAGATACGAAGAAGAAAGAAGGTGTGCAGTCAGACACAGAACAGACTCAGCAGGAACCTCTCCATGCACAGCAGAAAACTCCACGGGAAAAGCAATTGAAAAAGGCCAGACAGCAGCAGAGCCAGCAGGAGTGAAAAAAGAGTCGGGAGTCCGTAATCACGGGGGTATGAAATGTGTCATACTCCGGAATAACGTCAATACACCGATGAAAAACCCGGTCAACACACATCTCCGTACAGTAATCAGGAAAAATATTGACCGGAGAAGAGGAGGACTTTTCAAAAAGGGGTGCAGGTTCCGCTACAGGAAAATTGAGATAATCGCAAGAATGATAAAGATGATAACGAGCCACTTTGCGATGGTCATCGAGAACCCGGCAACCCCTTTCGCCCCCAATACATACGCGACAAGCGCTAAGATGAGGAATAATACCGCCAATCCAATTAAATCAGCCACAATACACCTCCTTTGAGGTTATTATACTCTGCATTGATAATGGTGCATCTCATGGTTATTGGTGATGGGAGACGGGTTGTTGTATACCTGTTATCAGGATGGTAGATTACACCTGAATAACCGACACATAGTGCACGGTCCCCCATCACGGGAAGTTCCTGGTAGTTTATTTCGACACTTTTCTCTTGGCTTTTCCAACTCCCTCCTGGGCCTTCCCTTCGACCTGTTCAATCTTCCCTTTCACCTGTTCTTTTTTATTTCCCGTCAATTTCCCTACTTCTTCACGAACCTTTCCTTTTACCTGTTTGCCTTTTCCAACAATTTCGGCCTTATTTTTTCCCATGCTCTCCCCTTCCTGATTTTTTATTTATGATCTGGGCTGTTCCAGATATGACATCAATTACCGATGCTTATATATAAACATTGTTATGGTAAAAAGCAGTATGACTATGCATCATCTGATGCTGCACGTGGACCATGGGCCGGGAACTCCACTCTTCCTAAGGTATGGCTGCTCTCCTGCCTGACCCTCTGGCCGGCCGTGTACTCAGGCATTCATCGAGGAGTGCTTTGAAGATCCGGGAAAAATAGCAATGATTCTGGTTGTCTCTTCCTCCCCAATATCCCAAAAAAGGAGATGAGGTGAGTCTTTCCCCCTTTCAGCAGAGCGCCGGAACGGCGTCTGCCCAGTCCTCGACCGTGGCGAGGATATCCTCGTCCTGGTAGCTTGTGAGCCGGACGTTTCTCCTGGTGAAGGTGAGCGTATAGGTCTCCCCGTTTGGATCACGGCACCTGAGCTGGGCCGAGTAGGTATCCCTCCCAAAGTCGCGGACCGGGTTGCCCCCGACTGCGGCCTTGAGGGTGTTGTCTGCCATGATGGCGTTTGCCGCAGCGGTCATGCCGGCGATCGTCTCTGCGGTGACGGTGGCTGCACCGACCCGCTTCCCGTCCTCGTCAAGGTATGCGATCCGTGCGGTATAGATCTGACGTCCCCGGATGACGCCTGGGATCATCTCCCCGGCCTGCTCATACGGGACGCAGCCGAGGGGGTTGTTCTCGATGACGCTCTCAACGACGGCATTGAATGCCGCGATATCGACAAACGGTGCCGGGAGTGTCCGGACCGCTGTCCTGGTGTTTCGTGTCTCTACAAAGTCTACTGCCATTGGTTGTGGCTCCTGCCAGGCACCGGATGACCCTCCTGTGGGCTCACCGATGCCCCGGCACTAACTCTGTTGTCTCCGGGGGATGATTGCGGAAAGCCGGGCGTGCAGACCGGGAGTGTCTCTCCGGGGCTGGAGATGCGGCCTCTTCTCCGGTGGTTCCGGGGACGGTTCAGGTGCGTCAGGATCGGGACCGCTCACTTTCACCCTGCATGGCTCGCCCCTTAATAGGACCGCTTCCTATCTGTATTCATGATAAAATCACCATTCCTCCTCGCTGATCAGACGCTCTTCAAAAATATCGATGCATTCGAATTTGATTACATCCCTGACCAGGTCCTCTTCCGGGAGGAGCAGATCGCAGAGCTTGCCTTCCGGGTGAGGCCGGGGATCTTTGGCGCACGGCCGGCAAGTGCCATCTGCCGTGGTCCCCCCGGATCCGGGAAGACGACGACGGTGAAACATCTCTTCACCGAGATTGCAGACTCCCAGAAGAGACTGGTTCCGGTCTATGTCAACTGCCAGACCGATCATACCCGGTACTCCGTCTTCTCCCGGATCTACCGGCAGGTTCTCGGCCACGCACCCCCCCGGACCGGTGTTGCGGCGACGGTGCTTGCCGATGCCATTGCAGCATCGATCATCAGGCAGAAGATCGTCGTCCTCGTCTGCCTTGATGACTTTCAGTACCTCTTCTCTGAAGATACCGCAAATGCCGTCCTCTACTCGCTTCTCCGGATGTACCTCAACCATACGGACTGCCGGGTCGGCGTCATCCTCACCACAAGCGAGATGGATCTGGATGTCTCCAGGGCTCTTGATGAAGGGGTCACCTCCTCCCTCTGTGCCGATGACATCTCGTTTCCCCGGTACACCCCGGACGAGATCCGGGAGATCCTCAGGATCCGGGTCCGGGAAGCGGTCTGGCCGGGGGTCATCAGCTCCGAGGTCCTCGACCTCATCGTCTGGAAGACCCACAAGGCAGGTGATCTTCGGGTCGGGCTCGATCTCCTGAAACGGGCCGTTCTGATGGCTGAGCGGAATGCGAGATCCTCGGTGGTCCGGGAGGATATCCTGCTTGCCTATGGGGATGCCCGCCTCATCACCCTGAAGAAGAAGGTCGGGCTCCTGCCGCCGGGGGAACGGACACTCCTCGATCTGATCACCTGCACCGGCGGGGGTGATCCCCTGACCTCGGGCGAACTCTACAACCGGCTGACCGATGATGAGGAGGTATCCTATACCACCTTCTACGAACGGCTGAAGCGGCTTGCGGATCATGGCCTCGTCGATCTCCGGATACGGCAGAAGAAGGGGAGGACGAGCGTCATCACGCCCCGGTATGAGGCTGAGGAGATCCAGGCGGTGAGCGAGTAGGGGTCGCCTCGCATCCCGGAGAAACACATTCGGCCTCCACACAGGCTGATGCCTCATCCCCCCTTCTGCCCTATGATACATCAGGAGGATAGTCTGGATGAACGGGAACGAGAGAGATGCCGGGATGGGGCGGGAGAGGACGACCCGTGATCTCGTCCTCGAGACGCACCGGGATGTGAAATGGATATGCCGGGCGCTTGAGCGGTTCGAGGCTGAGAACAGGGAGTATGCCGCCCGGCTCCGGGCACTTGAGGACTGGCGTTCAGAGACGAGGGGGGAGGAGCGGAGGCGGTCAGCTATCGGGACGCTATCGGGTGGGGTCGTTGGCGGGGCGGTGGCGGTGATTGTGAAGATCTTTGGTGGGGGATGAAGTGTACATCCTCTCTCCCATTCCTCCCTTATAAAGGCTCAGATCTGTCTTAATCGACAAATTTAAGACGATTCTATATTTATATTATTTAATATATTTAAATAATATTATATATTTTAAAGGCAGGGGGTCTCTGAATTAAAAAACAAAGAATAATCCCTCCGATTTCAAATTTAAGCCCAAAGTGTACGATGTTTTTATATCCTCTGAAGCTATGTATAAAGTAACCCCATTAGATTAATGGGGGGGGTGAGAAACTATGGTATACGAAGCAAAGCAGGAAAAGAAGAAAGAGACTGACCAACAGCAGTCTCAGCAGCAGGGTGTCCAGCAGCAGAAGCAGCAGGACCCGCAGGCTCAGCAGCAGAAGCAGCAGGACTCACAGGCTCAGCAGCAGAAGCAGCAGGACTCACAGGCTCAGCAGCAGAAGCAGCAGGACCCGCAGGCTCAGCAGCAGAAGCAGCAGGACTCACAGGCTCAGCAGCAGAAGCAGCAGGACTCACAGGCTCAGCAGCAGAAGCAGCAGGACTCACAGGCTCAGCAGTCTCAGCAGCAGGGTGCCCAGCAGCAGAAGCAGCAGGATGCTCAGCAGGAGGCAGCCAAACTTCAGGAACAGGCGAAGCTCCAGGAGCAGACAAAGCAGCAGCATGAGCAGAATGCCCAGCAGCAGGGTGCTCAGCAGCAGGGTGCTCAACAGCAGGGTGCTCAACAGCAGGGTGCTCAACAGCAGGGAGCTCAGCAGCAGGGAGCTCAACAGCAGAGTGAACAGCAGAAGAAAGCCCAGCAGCAGAATAAATAATCGTCTGTTCCCGGAAGACAACAGAGTGTTCCGACAGCATGGGGCGATATCGGCAGAGGGATGTACTACCGGCACTTCCTTTCTATAGTCCTTATAGGGATAAAAAGATATAAGGGGACCCATCTGGGGTTCCCTGCTTATTTTTTGGCCTTTCGCTTGATCGTTCCGATCTCCTTCTGTCCTTTTCCTTTGACCTGCTCAATCTTTCCTTTGACCTGCTCAGTCCTATCCCCCGTCAGTTTGCGGCCTCCTTCCCGGACCCTCCCCTTGATCTGTTTTCCCCTCCCCCTGATCTCATCTTCTTCTATGGCCATATCTTCATCACTCCATCCTGCCATTTCGGCATCGGTTTCTGGATTGGTTACATCAGACCTTTAAATATAATTCTAAATCTTCAAGAATACTATCCGGGGATGCAATTCGTTGAAATAATGAGATTGTAGAAGAAGCATCAAGAGTCACATCCACGAAAACAAGGATTACTATGATAGTAGTGTATCTGGTGTGTATCGCCTGTAACAGGACTGTGGCACAAGGAAACCCACAAAAATCAGAATAGCACCAAGAGGAATGCAGTATATCACGATCTTCCTATCCCGGCACCTTTCTCCGCTCCATCCCCCTTCTCCAGGGCCCGCCTCCTCTGTCTCCAGGAGTACATCCTCCCCCTCCATTCCTCCCTCATAAAGGCTCAAATCTGTCGTAATCGACGAATGTAAGACGATTTTATATTTATATTGTTTAATATATTTAAATAATATTATATATTTTAAAGGCATAGGGTCACCAAATCAAAAAACAAAGAATAATCCATCCGATTTCAAATTTAAGCCCAAAGTGTACGATATTGTTATCCCCTTTGGAGCTATGTATCAAGTAACCCCATTAGATTAATGGGGGGGGTGAGAAACTATGTCATACCAAGCAGACCAGGATAAGAAGAAAGAGGCTGCCAAACAACAGGAGCAGCAGCAGAGTGAACAGCAGAAGAAAGCCCAGCAGCAGGGTGCTCAGCAGCAGGGTGCTCAGCAGCAGGGTGCTCAGCAGCAGACTGAACAGCAGAAGAAAGCTCAGCAGGAGCAGCAGCAACAGCAGAAGAAATAATCGTCTGTTCCCGGAAGACAACAGCGTGTTCCGGCAGCACGGGCGGGTATTACCAGGAGGATGTACTACCGGCACTTCCTTTCTATAGTCCTTATACGGGATAAAAAGATATAAGGGGACCCATCTGGGGCTCCCTGCCTATTCTTTGGCCTTTCGCTTGATCGCTCCGATCTCCTTCTGTCCTTTTCCTTTGACCAGCTCAATCGTTCCTTCTAACTGCTCAGTCCTATCCCCGGTTAGTTTGCCGACTTCTTCCCGGACCTTCCCCTTGATCTGTTTTCCCCTTCCTTTGATCTCATCTTGCTTAATGGCCATGTTTTCATCACTCCATCCTGCCATTTCGGCATCGGTTTCTGGATTGGTTACATCAGACCTTTAAATCTAAATCTAAATCTTCAAGAATACTACCCGGGGATGTAATTCGTTGAATTAATGGGATTGTAGAAGAAGCGTCAAGAGCCACATCCACGGGAATGGAGAATACAACGATATTTTATCCATTATATCTCGCTTTTAACAGAAATGGGGACCACGGAAACCCACAAAAATCAGAATAGCACCAATAGGAATGCAGTATATCACGATCTTCTATCCTGGCGCCTTTCTCCGTTCCATCGTCCCTTCTCCCTGGTCCAACCCCTCGCCTTCAGGTGTACATCCTCCCCTCACATTCCTCGCGTATAAAGGCACGGATCTGTCGTAATCGATGAATACCAGACGATTGAATAATTACAACGCTTAATATATTTAAATATTATTATTTATTCTGGTGACAGGAGGACCCTGAATTAAAAAAAAAAGAATAATCCCTCCAATTTCAACTTTAAGCCCAATGTTTACGATGTTGTTATCCCCTCTGAAGCTATTTATATATTATCCCAATGATAAAATTTGGGAGGGGTGAAAAACCATGTCATACGAAGCAGATCAGGATAAGAAGAAAGACGCTGCCAAACAACAGGAGCAGCAGAAGATGTTCCAGCAGGGTGCTAACCAGAGTGAACAGCAGAAGTCACAGCAGGGTGCCCAACAGAGCGAACACCAGAAGCCCATGCAGGGGAAGGATGACCGGCAGGGAGCTGAGCAGGGTTCACAGAAGAGCGAACACCAGAAGTCCATGCAGGGGAAGGATGACCGGCAGGGAGCTGAGCAGGGTTCACAGCACGGTGCCCAGCAGAGTGAACACCAGAAGTCCATGCAGGGGAAGGATGACCGGCAGGGAGCTGAGCAGGGTTCCCAGCAGAGTGAACACCAGAAGCCCATGCAGGGGAAGGATGACCGGCAGGGAGCTGAGCAGGGTTCACAGAAGAGCGAACACCAGAAGCCCATGCAGGGGAAGGATGACCGGCAGGGTTCACAGCAGGGAGCTCAGCAGAGCGAACACCAGAAATCCATGCAGGGGAAGGATGACCGGCAGGGAGCTGAGCAGGGTTCACAGAAGAGCGAACACCAGAAGCCCATGCAGGGGAAGGATGACCGGGAGGGAGCTGAGCAGGGTTCCCAGCAGAGTGAACACCAGAAGTCCATGCAGGGGAAGGATGACCGGCAGGGTTCACAGCAGGGAGCTCAGCAGAGCGAACACCAGAAATCCATGCAGGGAAAAGATGACCGGCAGGGAGCTGAGCAGGGTTCACAGAAGAGCGAACACCAGAAGCCCATGCAGGGAAAAGATGACCGGCAGGGAGCTGAGCAGGGAGCTCAGCAGAGCGAACACCGGAAATCCATGCAGGGGAAGGATGACCGGCAGGGAGCTGAGCAGGGTTCACAGCAGAGCGAACAGCAGAAGTCCCAGCATGGGAAGGATGACCGGAAGGGTGGACAGCAGAAGAGTGAAGATAAGAAGAAACCGCACCTGGCTACACAGTAGAATAGATAACCGTCTTTTTTCCGGAAGAGAACAGTGTTTTCCGGCAACACAGGGCGTTATTTGTAGGGGGATGTACTATCCGTCACTTCCTTTCTATTACCTTTATACGGGATAAAAAAGATAAGGGAACCCATCTGGGGTTCCCTGCCTATTCTTTGGCCTTTCTCTTGATCGTTCCTATCTCCTCCTGGCCCTTTCCGACAACCTGCTCAATCTTTCCCTTGACCTGCTCGGTCCTGTTCCCTGTCAGTTTCCCGACCTCTTCGCGGACCTTTCCTTTGATCTGTTTGCCCTTTCCCCTGATCTCATCTTCTTCTATGGCCATGTTTTCATCACTCCATTCTGCCATGGTGGCATTGGTTTCTGGATAGGATATATCAGATGTTAGATTATAAATATATCTGAATACTATTCTTGGCATGTGATTCATTGAAATAATGAGATTGAAGGTGAAACATCAGGAACTCCATTCAATTGCACTGGGATTATAACTGGAAGGAATTGAGGGTACGCTTTCTCCGCAAGTGCCCTTCAAAGGAGTACCTCCACAAAAGAAGAATTGGAACAAAGAGAGGGATAGCGTCCATCCGGATCTCCCCTGCATGGCGGTCATCGGGGGGGCTTGGGTCAAAAAGAAGAGGGCCTGTATTATGCTCCGGATCTGAAACCGCCCGCCCCGGCATCAGTGGTGGAAAGACAGGCAATCCCTATTGAACAGGATACAATGGATATACTCGTCACTGCTCATCCTTATGGTACAGATCAAGGAAGATGATCAGATCCTGCCCTGCATCATAACAATGTCAACTACCCACGGCTAAAGCCGTGGGCTTGCCCTTCCATCTTCCTGAACGCTTCGGTTCAGGACGGAGTGCGATAGGCTGGTTGACATCAGCCCTTGATGCAATGTTTTTTGCAGCGTTAATATCTGCGTTATCCGAATAACCACATTTGATACAGAAAAAGTCGGATTGGGTTTTTCGGTTTTCCCTACTCGTATAACCACAACACGAACATTGTTGAGATGTATATTGTGGATCAACGAGGTAAACCGGGATTCCAACCATATGTGCATTATATCGGATGTACATTGCAATTTCGTAGAACGCCCATTTACCGATTGCCGTTTTCAAGGATTTATAACCGGGAACTTGATCTCGGATACCTGTTAGATCTTCTAACGCGATACCGGATCCAGTGTCTTTAGCTTCCGTTACAATCAGTTTGCTGATACAGTGGTTTGTATCGTTTTTGAATCGGCGTTCTTTTCCACTGAGTTTCTTGAGATGTTTTTTTGCATCCCATGTACAGACGGATTGAAGAATCCCTTTGATACGAGTGTACTTCTTCCTGGATTCTGTACATTGTTTACCGGAGAAGGTTTCACCTGTGGATGTGGTTGCGATATTGACAATACCTAGATCAACACCAATGATATCTTGAGGTTCAAGCTGAGGATCTTCAGGGATATCTACAATCAGTAACAGATAAAACTGGTTCTTGATAAGGACGAGATCGGCTTGACCTCTGACTCGTTTTAGTTCCAGAGGTTGATACCTGCCATATGACATCGTTATCGTTTCTCTGCCTTCAAGAGTTAGGATCGAACAGGTATCAAGAGCCTTTATTGTCAGGATACGTTGATCATAGACAATTGCACCATGGGGTTTGAATTCGTGGTAACAGGATCGATCTGTAAGATAACTTTCAGATACTTTTCCGATAAGTCTTACAACCATTTGAGAAGATAGTTCGAATCGAGGTCGGATGTCATAATACAGGTTTTTGTGTAATTCTATTTTACCAAAAACCTTGTTTCTCCAAGCAAATTCTGAAACGTAGTTACATGCTTCGTTGAATCGCTCCATCGTCGAAAGAAGTTTCTGGAACTGATCTTTTCAAGGGTGGAGCTTCATCTTCATCGTTAGAAGCATTACTATTGGTTTATTTAATCAATATTATTTAGTACTACCTATGGCGGCATTCCTCCCACGACTAAAGTCATGGGTTTACTGCCTGTTTGATCATGACATTATAGAACCTGTTTACCATCATCATGACCATCGATCCAGTATTACTCAAACCGAATGTGATAAAAAAATCATACTATCGACCGGCCCGCCGCCCGATGACAAAAACAAACCGAAAATAGAATGGACTCGTCGTGATTCGAACACGAGATCTCCGCCATGTGAAGGCTCCTTTTTTAAAATCGGAGCAAGGAGAATCGCCCGATTCAAAATATCAGATCATCGAATCAGATCAATTTTCAGAACCTCGCATAAATTCGGAAAACATCGGGATCGAGTCACTACAAGACTTTTACCAACAGCACCGGGATCAGATCATACAATGGTTAAATAAAACTGTTAAGAGCGATACAGCAGGCCAGTATATATCAGCCGTTGATCGCCTCTTAGATGATGAGGATTTTATCAGGATCCCTAAAGACCTTGAGGAGATAGAGATCATAGGGAAAGCCGACCGAGGATTAAGAGCCGTGTATAACTATGTAGAGAAGGAGATGGATCAGGATCTCATATTAGGAGAGCCCTTATCTAAATGGAGACGATACACCCCGATCAAGGCATCAGGAGTAATAGAAGTTTATCCATCCGATCAGGAGATGAGAGAAGCATATACCAGTATCCCGGCATCACACCGGCCATTATTCCTTATGCTTATGTACACAGGGAACCGATTAAGCCAAACGGCCGATGTGATAGCCGCCTTTGATCCCGATGAGATCACCTATACAGGCCCGAATCAGGAGATCGCCCACATAAGCGCAGCAGCACAGGCCAGAGGAACGAAAAAAGCCTATCGTCTCTTTTTCCCGGCCGCTTTTGTACCCGATCTCATCAAGTACAAAGGAAGCCCAGCCAGCAGGGAAGGTTATCACACCCTCGCAAACCGGATTAAACACGGCCGAATCTCAGCCAAGACGATCCGCAAATGGCATCTTAATTTTATGATAGAGAACGGAGTATCAGAGAGCATAGCCGATTACATACAGGGAAGAACGGCCGCCACAGTAGGATCCGCCCACTATCTAAACAAGATAAAAGGAGCCGTAGAGGCATATTTAACCCTGATAGATAAATTCCCCGTCACTTATAAAACACCCATCAAGGAAGCACCAGCACCGCCCCCAGCCCCGGTCATAACCTTGGCCGTAGTTTCTCCAGTCCTTTGTCGTTCTTTGTGATTTTTAGAGTTATCAAGATCACCATGGACGTGTTGATGATCTTTTTAATTAATTTGAATTTATAATATTTAGATTTTGATTAATATGGGCATACTCGAGTACATTATACCGATCTATATCTTGGTTGACCTGGGAGAAATCTAAAAAAAATCATAGAATTCAAAAAAATATGACTCAGTAATAGAAAAAAATATATGTCCTTGTATCTAAATTGTGTATAGGTTGTGTCAAAAATGAGTACATTTAGCAAAAAAAGAGTTCAAGTCTCATTTACAGAAAAGCAATGGAAATTAATAGAATTATTAAAAGGTGAGTTTGGAGATTCTGATTCAGATGTAATTAGGAATATTGTAATTAGTTGGCTTTCGGAAAAATCATTCGTTACTACAAGTGCAAAAGAAAAAATGAGGGATTAATATGAAAACATCGCATAAATTGTACTTTGAATGTTCATCAGATATTAGTTCATGTATTGATGAATCCGTCAATTTAGTTGTTACTTCACCACCATATCCAATGATTGAGATGTGGGATGAACTTTTTTCACTATCTAATGAAAAAATTTTAGATGCACTAAATAATTATGATGGGGAAAGAGCTTTTGAATTGATGCATAAAGAATTAGATAAAGTATGGATCGAAGCAGATAGAGTTTTAAAACAAGGAGGATATTTTTGCATCAATATTGGTGATGCAACGCGAACTATTGGCAAATCATTTAAATTGTATCCAAACCATGTAAGAGTTTCTGAATGCTTCAATAAATTAGGTTATGACACACTTCCATGTATCATTTGGCGCAAACCCTCAAATAAGCCAACAAAATTTATGGGCTCAGGAATGTTAGCTCCAAATGCATATGTCACAATGGAGCATGAATATATCTTGATTTTTCGAAAAGGATCAAAAAGAACTTTCCTGAATTCAGAGCTTGAGAAAAGAAGAAAAAGTGCTTATTTTTGGGAAGAGAGAAATATTTGGTTTTCTGACGTTTGGATGGATTTAAAGGGAGTTTCACAAAAATTAAATCATACTAATCTTAGAAAAGTAACCGCGGCATTTCCTTTAGAGTTAGTATATAGATTAATAAACATGTACTCAATTCAAGAAGATATAATATTAGATCCTTTTCTTGGAACCGGAACAACAACGATAGCAGCTATGTTATTAGGAAGAAACTCAATTGGATGTGAAATTAATCCTCAATTTGAGAGCATAATAAGAAATCGCTTTAAAAATCTACAAGAGGATAATTTTACTCTTTATAGGGAACGAATCGAAAAACATAAAAAATTTTTAGAAGAAAAAAATTTCAAGAGTGAACCGAAGTATTTCTCAAAAAACTATGGATTTCCTGTTGTCACGAATCAAGAGGTAAATATTTCATTTCCATTAGTAACAAAAATCTATGATAAATCATCAACTGAAGTAATAGTTGAATATAATGACAATACAAATTTAGAATCATTTTTTGATATTAAAAAAAATAGTGTATTATCGGATTTTTTATAAATTACATTCTTTAGTATATATGTACATATATGTGGGCGTCTGTTTATAATATATAGTCTCTATATTGATATTCTCTCGCACAATGGGCTTCTGAGAAAGATATGTATGTGGCTTGATTTGTACGGGTCTTCCACCAATGAAACCATCAATATTTTGGCTTTCTTCTTCAGCGGTTGCATTTTTCCACGATGTTTTTCTCTCATTTGCCACATATTTCAAGATCATTTCTTGGATAATTAGGCCTAAGGCGGTTTTTTCGATAACTAACTCTTCCACCCATTCTCTAACCATATTTCGATCGATAAGACCACAAGCATGGTTTAAATTTTTTATCATTGGAAAAATTTTGTCAGTTGCGTTATCTATTGCATCTGGATATTGCTTTTGGTACCATTCTCTCCAGCCAGAAAAAGACTTATCAGGACATTCGACAATTAAAGACGTCATTTTTCCAACAACTTCTGGTCTTGTACCTTGAGAATTTTGATTAGCAAGATTCATAATTTGTGTTGTATATTTAGGGTAGGTGTGATTATTCTTAATAATGCTGCCAATCCCCTCTTCTAAAGGAATTTTAACTACCTGATAATCTTTTAACAGACTATTGTCTACCATATTCATTAAGAACTTTAACACAACATTAAGCTTCTTATTAAAATTTTACTATTTTATTTGAATTTGTTTATTGGAAAAAAAATCCTCTTTTATGTTATGATCCGTAATTTCTCAATTATAAACCTGACTATCCGAACTGCTTACATACTCTAATTTTTTCCTGTGTCTTAATTACAATTTGCTCACCAGTAATACTATTAAATTCGAGTACATCATGTCTATCCAGATCCCGATTGATCAGGGAGAAGTCCGGGTCAGGTTAGCATACCGGATATTCTGAGGAATCAGGAACCAGAAACAGATCCCCCGGTCGGATCACCACCCGCACCACTCCAGGCAGGGAGATCAGCCCCCCGTGACTCTTCTTCATATCCATGATGATAAACGGTCGTTCACCCCGCCGCAACTGTTCAACCTGGGAGCCCACAAAGTAACTTTTCCCGCTGCCAGTCGGACCCGGTATCAGCCGATGAATCGGCCGGGAGAGATCAGAGAGATCCATATTAGATCCCCCACACGCTCATACCATCCAGACGAGCCGCCCAAGTAGAAAGAGGCCCAACCTCTCTATGATCTTCTTCTTCCAGCGCCGCCGCCTTCTCCTTCCCCTTCTCAGCCTAACCTTTTACCGCAATTAGTGTAGGAGTAAAGGCCAGCGCCAGCCCCCCGACACCAAGAGCCAGAGCGATCCGAGGATCATCCGGGATCTCTCCATCTGGCATATAGTACCAGAGCGCCGTATTAGGCCCCGGCAACTCTTTGCCCTAAAGGTATCCTTCGGACGTTTTGATCCCAATATCGATCAGCGCTATAAGCGGATGATCCACCCTATCCCCGCCATCAGAAACCTTTTCTTCCTCCTCCTCGATGAAATCCCCGTCTATGATAAGATCCGCCGTTATATCGGTTTTATTCAAACCTTCCATCTTCGATCACCTCCACGTTTACGGTATAGCGTTCTAAGCTGATCACCATCGAGGCCCGGCCCGTCTCCGCAAACCGAGCCCGGAGGCCAGAATCATCATAATCCTTTCAATGATCTTTACCCCCCGGAGAGGAAGATCGATCCCGCCGAACATCAGGCCCACCCCAAAGACCCCGGAGAACGCCGAGGAACAGTAGCAGCAACCGCCCGCTTTATCTCCTCCTCATCAGATCGAGCCCTTAAGATCGAATAGATAGCCCCAGCCAGCCCGGCAACGAACACCACGGCAAGAACCGCCATAACAAAGGATCCAGAGGTTTTTATCGCCGGAACCGCCCCCTAAGAGGCCACAGAGGATCCCCTCGCCGGAGTCTCTGGTAATGGATCCGATCCCCGATCCACAGGAGAAACCGAGAAACCAGCCGGAGGATCGGAGGAAGAAAAAGGAGCCACACTATCAGCAACAGAAACAGGATCCCCGTCGCTATTGTATCCATTATTGTTATCGCATTTTGATCCATTAGAACCGCCCTTTATCAATTCTATCCGATATTTACCGCATACCGGACACTTTATTTCTCCCCGCTATGTTTTTGTGCTGCCATTCATGCGAGCACGTAAGACGCCGCACCGGCCCGGATTCTACTTAAGGAGAAGTCAAAGGAGAAAATAGGGAGAAGAGGAGAAAAAGAAAGAGTAAATCCGGAGAAATCAGATCTCCCGGAGAGATCTACGAAGCCCGATAAACGCAGTTATCAGATAGAACCCGAACCGCCGCCCCCGGATAGCAAACAGGATCGCCTTTTCAGACCGGGAGATATACCACACGCCCACACGCCGATCCGCTTGATCAACAGGGATAAGCGTTTTTTGATATTCGTCCAGATAGACCGGAAGATCCCTGGCCTGGCCGTAATCAGCCAGGTCCAGATAAGACGGAGGCAGGCCAGGAACATGGATCCTTACCTGACTCTTATCCCCAGCCGCAAAGCCGAACCCTCACAGGGAACGATCACGCCTGCATCCCACACCCCCCGGAGCCCCCACAATCGGCCATCTCATCAGGAGCAACCAGCTGATCCCACTCCGGAATATACACCTCACCCGGATCCACGCTATCAGCAGACGACATGCAGCATCGATCCACAGGAACCAGCCCTTCACGGCCGGATCCTGCTCCTCTCCACCACCTTAGAGACATCTGTCATTTGTCCACTGAGCCGCTTATCTTAGTGTACGTATATGTACGCTCATGTACGTACAGGAGAAAGAGAATGACAAATAAGCCTAAAAAACAAAAATAACCTATTCCTGAACGAATTAGAAAAAGGATCTCTCTCACCATAGATCCAGATCACCATGCTTTCATCAAGGAAAAAGGCTTTAAAGCTTCCCGATTCTTAGATCACGCGCTATATGCCCTTAAAACGACATCCGACAAGAAAACGATACTAATAAGCGACATTATGAGCCCGAATTTACAAACGGACGACAAAAAGGCATGGACTCGTCGTGATTCGAACACGAGATCTCCGCCGTGTGAAGGCGGCGTCATAACCAGCTAGACCACGAGTCCCTCTTCCTGTATCTATTCTCCACCCTGACGTATAACCCTTTTCAAACAAAGAAGGGGGAATACCTCCCTTCCATCATGCCGGAATCGGGGTATACTCCCCCGTCACCTCACTCAGGTACACCCCGGACCCGAGCCACCAGTCATCATCCACCGCCATCACATACCCGATCTTCAGCTCATCGCGGTTCCCTTCCTCAGGATTTGGCCAGATGAAGACGACGAACCCGCCACCATCCCGGGCCGTCGTCGCAAGGCTCTCGATCATCCGCATCCCATACTGGTCCTCGCGGTCGATGAGGTTTGACCCGATCAGCTCCGGCAGATGGGGGTGGGCGACCAGCGTCCCATCGTACTGGTAGGCATAGAGGTAGTGGCCGTCGCCTGTTACGAACCGGCCGGCGGGATCAGAGATGGCCGCACGGGCCGCCCCGGTCCCTTCATGCTCAGCATAGGCGGCCCCGTCCTCGACCAGTGCCACCATATCCCGGATCACCGGGGGATAGCCCTCGCCCTGGGTGATATCGGCAAGAGCAACCCCGGATCCGATCCACCATCCTTCGCCTGCGGAAAGGACATAGCCGAGCTTCAGCTCATAGGTTGAGAAGGCCGCCTCATCGATCCCGGCATCCCCTGGCCGTGGATAAAGGTACGTGATATAGCCGCCTCCCGCCTGTGCAACATCAGATCCGATCCGGATCACCGGGAGCCCCCGGCTGTCCGTCCACCCGGAGCGATTCAGCCCGACGCTCGCCTCCTCATACGGGTGGGCAAGGAGGATACAGTCGTCATCATAGGCATAGACATACCGTCCATCATACGTGAACGCACCATCCCGCCTCCCGAATTCGGCAAGAGCCGCATCCTTCCCGTTCATCTCCGCATAGGAGGCGGCAGCAAGGAGATACTCCCGAAGTTCTCCGGCTTCCCCCCTCTCCTCCTCTGCGACACACCCGCAGGCAAGGATCAGAAGAAGGCAGATACCATAGCACCAGTATTTCATCAGCAGATTTGTACTATGCGATGATAAAAACCAATCGAAATGCTCAGAAGAAGATGCATCGACCGGGAATTGAACCCGGGCTATTGGCTTGGAAGGCCAAAGTCATACCACTAGACCATCGATGCGATGCTCTTTACTATTATCCCCGAAGAGATTTAAGGATTACGAATCTGCTTCAGAAAAGAAGGGGGGTTAGTATCCCCGGATCTCTTCCTGGACCTTCTCAAGCTCAGCGATCCGCTTCTCAAGGGGCGGATGGGTCGAGAAGAGCTCCATCAGTGACTTGCCGGTGAGTGCAGGGATGATGAAGAAGGCGTTTGCCCCCTCCACCTCATGCTTCTTCTCCGCAGGCACCGAATCCATCCGGTTGCTGATCTTCATCAGCGCACTCTGGAGTGCCCGTGGATTATTCGTGATATAGGCTGCACCCCGGTCGGCTGTGAACTCACGGTACCGTGAAAGTGTCCGGATCAGGAGGGTCGCCGCCACATAGACGAGGATCGCAACGATCCAGGCGATCATCCAGGGATTGCCTTCCCGCCGGTCAAAGAGGGAGGCAAAGAGTGCGTTCTGCACAATCAACGCTGCCGCCATCGCAAGGAAACTTGCGATCGTCATCGACATCATATCCCGATTCTTGATATGTGCCAGTTCATGAGCAAGAACTCCCTCCAGCTCTTCCTTCGTCAGGATCCGCATGATCGAGTCGGTGACCGCGACGACACCATCCTTTGGATTCCTCCCGGTTGCAAAGGCATTTGGAACCGGGGACTGCATAATCGCAATCCTCGGCTTGGGGAGGTCTGCGATTGCACAGAGCCGTTCAACCATCCGGTGCAGCTCAGGGTACTCATCCTCTTCCACCACACGGGCACCGGTACTCATCAGCACCAGTCTGGCGGAGAAGAAGTACTGGCCAAACGCCATCACAAAGGCGATGGCGACCAGAAGGTGGAACGAAAATCCCAAAATCGCCTGAAGTGCGGCAAGGAAGACGAGGTAGACGAGGAGGAGCAGAAACCACGTAAACATTATCCTCGTGGTGAGGCCATAGTCGCGCTTCCATTCCATACGTTAATCTTTGTTCTTTCGAACTCATAATACCTGCGAACGAAGATCGCGATACTATTAGTAGGATAAACACCACTATATCGGGTGAGGAATCAGATGAAACTTGACGAAGTGACCATCAGCAGGGCGATCCTGCAGACCCATGCAGCGATCTTCTCCGACTACCTGGATCTCGATATCGCCATCGTCGGGGGAGGTCCCTCCGGCCTGGTCTGTGCCGCCCTGGCAGCAGGAGAAGGAAAGAAGGTCGCCGTCATCGAGAAGAAGCTCTCCGTCGGCGGCGGGATGTGGGGCGGCGGCATGACCTTCCCCCGGATCGTCGTCCAGGAGGAGGGCAAACGGCTCCTCGATCACTTCGGGATCCGATCGACTCTTTTTGAGCCCGGCTATTATGTCGCATCATCCGTTGAGTCCGTTGCAAAACTGACAGCAGCAGCCTGTGATGCCGGGGCAGAGTTCTTCAATCTCACCTCGGTTGAGGATGTCGTCATCAAGGGGGACGGCAGGGTCTCGGGCCTCGTCATCACCTCCACCCCGGTCGAGATGACCGGCCTCCATGTCGATCCCCTTACCCTCTCGGCGAAGGTGACCATCGACGCAACCGGCCATGACGCCGTCGTCGCCCACTGCATCAAGAAGAAGAAAGGGGAGATCACCATCCATGGCGAGAGCTTCATGTGGGCTGAGCGGGCGGAGACGAACATCCTCGACCACACCCGTGAGATCTTCCCCGGCGTCATCGCCTGTGGTATGGCCGCAAACGCCGTCGCAGGTGAAGCACGGATGGGGGCGGTCTTTGGCGGGATGCTCCTCTCGGGTGAGAAGGCGGCACAGATCGCACAGGATCAGCTCAACACGATCTAAGAGGTGGTTCAATGGAGGAGACCGAATCACTCGCCGGGATCGCCTTTGGCATCTTCACCATCTTTTTTGGCAAGAGGCTGGAGGCGAAGAATACTCCCCTCTTTGATCTCATCCACCGCCCCGATGATCTCAGAACCGCCTGCGAAGAAGCACTCGCCTCATTCGAGGGGGAATACCCGCCGCTTGCAGAGGCGATCAGGAGCGACCCCGGGGATGCAGACGCCATCGCCGCCCTCTACCGTGAAGGCGAAGGAATCCTCCCGTCACGTACGGTCAGGATGCACTGGATCATCCAGGATGCGCCCGGCAGCCATCCCGAGGCGGTCAATGCCGAAGCTGCCGGGAAATGGCTCATCTTCCTTGAAAAAGATCAGGCCGATCCCATCTGGGAGCAGATCCGGGATGCGACATGGGTCGGGGATCTCGGTATCTCCGCCAAGGTCAGCACCGCAAAGCCAAATCCCCAGTCCCGCGATGACCGTCTCGTCATCTATGTCTATACCAGTAACTGGGAAGATACCGACGAGGTGATGCGGGTGCGGGAGAAGGTCCGTGACTTTGGGATCACCGATCGGATCGGGTATAAACGGAACATCGAGACCTTCGCCGGAGAGTACAGCTCGGTCGGGAAGAGGGTCACGTATTATAACGCGTAAAAAAAATTGAGTGAGCGGTCGGTTATGCCTTCCGTTCCTTGTTCTTCGTTCTAAGCTGGTTGGAACCGCATTTCCTGCAGGTTGTTGCCCGGATAGCGTTCCGTGAGCTGCATTTCATGCAGACCTTGACATTGAGTAATCGTGCTTCAGCTTCTGGAAACCGTGCCATAGTAAACACCACGAGATTGCGTTCTTATTAGTGGACGCCAAAACGTCTTAACCATTGTTATATTCCTGATACAAACCAGTCCCGAAATGCCGCAAGTGCCCGGCCGCGATGGGAGACGAGGCTCTTCTCCGCCATCGGCATCTCGGCAAGTGCCCGGCCATCATAGGAGAAGATGGGATCATACCCAAACCCGCCTTCTCCACGGGGTGTCCCGAGGACCGTTCCATCGATCCTCCCGGTGAAGACCCGGACCCCCTCCTCTGATGCATAGGCGATGGCCGTCTCAAAATATGCGGATCGGTCCACCTGATCCTCCATCAGCTTCAGGATACCGGGATTGCCGATCGTCTTCATCACATACGCCGCCGTCGCCCCGGGGAACCCGTTGAGGGCGGCGATGAAGAACCCGGTATCATCAACGATGAGGGGCCGGCCGATCAGATCCCAGGCTGCCTCTGCCTTCTGCCGGGCGACCGTTCCGACATCCTCATCCCGGATCTCGGGGAGTTCGCGATCGAGATGTTCGATCTCAGCGATACCGGAGAAGAAGGAGGCGACCTCATCGACCTTATGCCGGTTGCCGGTCACGACGGTGATCTTCAGAGGTACCGCCCCCGGAGCTCGATCTCATGCTCCCGTTCCACCACATCATCGGCATGGGGGAATGTCTCCCGGTATCCACTGAGGAACGCTGCCTTCAGATCCTCGGCATCCGGCATCGTGCTCTCAAGCGTCTGGAAGAAGACATGGAGATCAACGCCGCGTGCCTCGATCTCGCCGGTGATCTGGCCAAGGCCAAAGTCGATCAGCACAATCTCCCCATCGCGGAGGATCATATTGCTCGTCGTCAGGTCGCCGTGGACGATCCCTGCCGTATGCAGCTTCCCGACCGCCGTTCCAGCCTTCTCTGCAGTGGCCTGGTCAAGGACGTACTTCAGCTCTGATCCGATCACCTTCTCCATGGTGATCGAATCTGCCGTCAGATCACGGATCACCGGGGTCGCAACCCCGGCACGCCGTGCAGCAGAGAGGATCCTCGCCTCGGCACGGGTACGCTCCCGGATCAGCATCGCGTCAAGACGGGGGTGGCGGTATCCCTTCTTCAGGCGCCGCTTCACCACATCGTCCCCGGAGAGATCAACCTCTGCCTCGGCTCCACGGACGGTATCGCCGTCCCGTGCACCGGCAAAGATCGATCCGGTATCGCTGCGCCACCCGACTTCCACCTGATCGGACCGGAATCCGGGATTCACCCGCGACTCGCTGATCGGGATCGTCTGGCCGCTTGCCAGCATCACCCTCCCGGTGTAGGCGATCATCGCGCCGTTGTCGCCCATGTACTTCCGCTCGGGGACGGCGAAGGCCGCTCCACGCTCCTCGCACATCGCGGCGAGCATCTCCTGCATCCTGGCATTGACCCCGACCCCGCCGACGAGGATCACCTCGTCCTTGCCGGTATGGGCAAGGGCACGCTCCGTCACCTCGACGCACATCGCAAACGAGGTCTCCTGGAGGCTGTAGCAGACATCGGGGAGGGGGGCATCCGCCTCCTTTGCAGCAGAGATGAGACCGGAAAACGCCAGATCCATCCCTTTGACGGTATAGGGGAGGGGGATATACGACCCCTCCTTCGCAAACTCCTCGATGGCCGGCCCTCCCGGGTGGGGGAGGTCGTGATACCGTGCGAACTTATCCAGGCCATTCCCGATCCCGATATCCAGCGTCTCCCCAAAGATCCGGTACCTCCCGTTGAGATAGCCGAGGACCTGGGTATTGGCGCCGCTTGCATAGAGGACGATCGGATCGGTATAGCCGGTTGCAAACCTCCCGATCTCGATATGCGCGACACAGTGGTTGACGCCGATCAGCGGAACATCCAGAGAGAGGGCGAGCGATCGGGCGGCGGTCGCAACCGTCCTGAGACAGGGGCCAAGCCCCGGTCCCTGTGAGAAGGCGACCCCGGTGATCTCACCAGCATCGGCAAGGGCATCCGCGATGACCTCCTTCATAACCGATGCATGATGCTGCGCGGCCTCACGGGGGTGAATACCGCCATGAGGTGGAATATATGGAGATGATCTCAGTGAGATAAGATCATCATCAAAAACAGCGGCACTGAGGTTCCATGCTGTCCCTTCAATCCCCAGTACCTGCCCGATGCGAGGCATGTATTGTTACTTCTTAAATTCGGTAAAACCGCATTTTCCACATGCCTGACGGTCGGCATGCTCGGCAAGGAAGACGCCGGGTCCGCAGCGTGGGCAGTGGCGCTTTCCTGCGACTGCCTTCTCACCTTCGATGGAGTAGAGCTTGTAACGTGCTACCATCCCTTACTCCTCCGCTTCTGCCTTCGGCTGGCCACGGTTGATCAGATATGAACGCTCGGTCCGGTCACGTGCCTCGACGGTATCATAGATACGTGCATTCCCGGCTGCATCACCGGATCCAAACCGTGTTCTGACGGGGTCAAGGACCATCGTCTCTTCCTTTGCATTGAGAAGTGCGGCAATCTTCCCGATGATCTGTTTCCTTGAAGGGGTTGCGCCCTCATAGGTCATGGTGAACTCCACTTCTTTGCGGTAGAGGAGCTCGTTCCTTGTATCGTTTGTGATAGTGATCTCCATCGGTATCCCAGAACTATTGACATGGTAGTTATTTAAAAGTGGCGTTAACCTCGACGAAGAAGGTGAGGAGCTTCCTCGCCTCCATCCGGGCCTCTTCATCGACGACCCGCATGACGACCCCTTCATTCGGCTGGCCGTAGAGGATGACCGTCCCATCGGAGGCAGCCAGGACGAGGGGGATCACGGCGAGATCCTCCTCACCATCGACGAAGACGAGAGCCGGTGTATCAGAGACGGCATCCTGAAGCCCGGAGATGAGCTCGTCTGTGATCATTCCTGCAGGATTGGCGACGTTGATCGTCCGCGCCCCTGCATACAGCGGCGTCTTCAGAAACGGTGACCGCATCGTGTACCCGTCGATGATCGCAATATCGGGGTAGATGCCGCGCGAGAGGAGCGAGTCGGTGACGACATCCCCGACGGTGCAGACTGTTCGCCCGGAGAGGTGGGGGATCACCTCGTCGATGGTTGCAAAAAGTATTCCAAAAGGCCTCTTGAAGAGGTCGCGGAACTCATCGGGAAGCCTGAGCATCAACGAACCTTCAATGCATACCTTCCTGGAAGGTCGATATTCATCCTCTCTGCGATCGCGGATCGCTTCGGGTCGATGATGATCAGGTATCCCTGCCAGTCTGTGGAGAGGCTGCTGTCACCACAGATGATGCATGCCTCCTTATCTGCGTCAAGAACCCGGTGGCACTTCCGGCAGACATGATCGACCTTCTTACGTGCGGCCATGGTCTGTCTTCTCCGAAAGCTCTTTCTGGTGTTCGTCCTCAAGCCATTGCGCGGATCCAAGGCCTGCCTGCCGCATCGTCAGGCCGATCTTACTTTCACGCGGCTCCCGCTCGTTGAGGGATAATGCGACGATCCGTGCCCTGACGGTGTCGCCGACACCGATCGTCCGGTTCGTCTGCTGGCAGACGAGGCGGGAGTTCTTCTCATCATGGCTGATATAGTCATCTGAGATCTGGCTGACGTGGAGCATCGCATCGATGGGGCCGAGGCTCACAAAAGCGCCAAACCCGGTCGTCTCGACGACGAGCCCCTCAAGGATCTCCTGGAGGGCGATCCGCAGCGCAATCGCCTCGAAGGTTGTATCAAAGTAGACGGACCCGTCACCCGGGATGATCTCCCCCTCACCGATCTGGTCGATTGCGGTGACGGCGATGAAGATCCCAAGATCCTTGTCGATACTCCCTTCGAGCTGCTCCTGAAGGACATCAAGGAGGACGACCCTGAGATCCTCTCCCAGGCGGTGGGCAGGAACACGAACCTTATCGTTCAGTTTCAGTTTGTAATACATAGGCTCTCCTACTTTCTGATGAGTTCCAATCGTTTCTGGTTTCGTAATACTATAACAGGAACCCCCTCTTCAAAGAGGCGTTCCTTTAACTCTCGGTCGTTTGTCAGTACCGGGCAGGAGAGCTCTCCTGCATGGAGGGAGATGATCGCATCGGCCGGCACCTCTTCATCCCGTTTCGGGAGGATTCTGCACCGGGAGGCGAGCGTGAGGCCGAAACGTGCCGCCGCTGCCGACTTCCCCCTTCCCTGTGCAAGCCCGTGCAGCTCACTCACCACCTCGGCCGGAACGACCGGCTCAAATGCCCCGACGATCTCAAGGAGGCCGGAGAAGATATCAACACCGGATCGCGACGGGATGAGGAGTGCATTTGTATCCAGCAGAATCACTACTCGGTGAGGATTCCCATCCCGATCAGTCGCCATCGTCCACCCACCTGCCGCGAGATGGCGATACGGGATCCAAGCTCGGCACAGACGGGACGCTTCAGGATGACATCGACGATATCCTTCTTCGCCCCGGTGACGATACCGACCGTCACCGCCGTCCCGACGGAGAGCATCAGCGGCTCCTTATGCTTCAGCGGCTCGATCACCTGCTCGGAGCTGGCACCGACGACCCGCTCCATCAGGGTGACCTTAAACTTCATCTTCTCCCAGACAGGGGGGAGTGCATCCGGATGGCCTGCCACCTGGCCGACGAGGGTATCGCTCTTTGTGATCGCCGGATCGAGCTTGGTTGCAATCCCGGTCAGGCCGCCTGGTGTTGCGACGCTGATCTTCTTCACACCCATATGCATCGAGGTGATCCTGGTGCGGATCGGCTCCCAGATGGTCCTGTTCTCGATGGTATGCTGTCGCCCGGGCCGGATCTCGATATCATCGCCATCGCGGAGGATACCTCTGATGAGCGACCCGCCGATGACACCGCCCCGGATATCCTTCCACCCGACACCCGGCTTGTTGATATCAAACGAGCGCGCGAGGAGAAGAAGCGGCGATGCATCGGGGTCACGATCCATCTCCGGGATCGTCTCATCGAGGGCACCGATGAGGGCTGAGAAGTTGATCCCCTTCTGGGCGGAGACCGGAACAATCGGTGCATTCTCTGCAACGGTTCCCTTGACGAACTTCTTGATCTGCTTATAGTTCTCAAGTGCCGCCTGCTGGGTGACGACATCGATCTTGTTCTGGACGATGATGATCCTGGTGATCCCGGTCAGTTCAAGGGCCATCAGGTGCTCTTTCGTCTGGGGCTGCGGGCATGGCTCGTTCGCCGCGATGACGAGCATCGCACCATCCATGATCGCAGAACCCGAGAGCATCGTTGCCATCAGGGTCTCGTGGCCCGGAGCATCCACAAACGAGATCGACCGGAACGGCTCTGCCTTTCCTCCGCAGGAGCGGCAGGTGCCATCTGCCGAATAGATCTCCGGCCCTTCACAGTTCTCGCATTTATAAAACGTCGCATCGGCGTACCCGAGACGGATCGAGATCCCCCGTTTTAACTCTTCACTGTGGCGATCGGTCCATGTGCCGGTCACCCCGGAGACGAGCGTCGTTTTTCCGTGGTCGACGTGGCCGACGACGCCTATATTTATCGTTGGTATTGTTGGATCATGCAAAGAAATTCAAACCTCCCTAGCCTATATAATCGTTCTTCTCATAGATAATATCTCAGTGTGTCCGCGGGGGGGAGGGATGCCGCCCACCGGTCTGCCACTACATACATTGTATGTCATATACTCCCTGTTTTTTCCGAAATTGTAATAACCCATCAGGCAGTAGATACTTTAAGGAAGGTCTATGACTGGAGATTCAGAATTATCACGTATTGGAATATCACTTCCAAAGAACCTCCTTGACAGGTTCGATGACATCATCGGTGTACGCGGGTACTCATCACGGTCCGAGGGGATCAGGGATGCCATCAGGAGCTACATCACCTACTACCAGTGGATGAGTGACGTCAAGGGTGAACGGCAGGGTGTCATCACCATCGTCTATGAACACGAACACCGTGGCCTCATCCAGACACTCACCGAGATCCAGCACGACTATATGAGCCTCATCCAGGCATCGCTCCATTCCCATGTCACCCATGACCGCTGCCTTGAGGTGATCCTGGTCAGGGGGGATGCAGGAGAGATCAAAGCCGTTGCAGAACGCCTGATGTCACAGAAAGGGGTTGAGTCGGTGAAACTGACGACGATCCCGATAAACAGGTAAGGGGTTATCCCCCTCCCTCACAGCTCCCATCGACATTGAGCCAGGCGCTCTCCGCGGCAACCTTCTCGCGGATCCTCTCTTCAGTGATCGCCTCTCGCGCGTCGGTGGGGGCTTTCTTCGCTTTTCCATCCCTTATTATGACCGGGACAAGGAGATCGAGACGATAGAGGAGATCTGTCGTATCGATGAGGCCAAATTTCCGGCCACCAATCTCTTCGATCCTGATGATCGTCCCGACTGTCCCGGTCGGGCCGTACCGGACCGCCTGGCCGGGCATGATAGCATCTGCCATACCCGCATTGTTAGTACCAAAGTCAATAAACCTTTGCTACATCTGCACCCGTTTGAGAAGTTCTCCTATCCGCCTGGTACTTGATCGCACCTCTCCGATATCAGGAATCCTGACGGGATCCCCCTTCAGCGCAGAGAAGATGGCATCGAGGGATCTCCCCATCGAAGGCCCGTACCCCCCTTCGAGGATGAGGGCAGTCGGGATGTCGAGGGCATCGGTCACAAGACGGGTCAGCACCCCGTAATCCTCAGGAACGAGATGCATCTCAGCGAGGGGATCATCGTCAAGTGCATCCTGGCCTGCCGAGATGATCAGGGCATCAGGCCGGAACCGCTGAATCGCAGGGATGAAGATCTCCGAGATGATGTGACGGAAATCGGTGATCGTCCCCCCCGGATGAATCGGTGCATTGAGGGTGTACCCCCGCCCCGGCCCCTCCCCGATCTCATCGATCCACCCGGTCCGGGGGAAGCTGTTACTCTGGTGGATCGAGAGGAAGAGGGCACGGTCACTCCGGTAGAAGGCCTTCTGGGTGCCGTTGCCATGATGGACATCCCAGTCGAGGATCGCGACCCGGTCCATCGTCGTCAGGATGGAGGCGGCGGCTATCGCGGCATTATTGAAGAGGCAGAACCCCATCGCCCTGTCCGGTTCGGCATGGTGGCCCGGAGGCCGGACGAGCGCAAACGGCCGCTCCCCATCAAGGGCGCGTTCTGCCGCATTGATTGATGATCCGGCGGCATATGAGGCGACTTCAAACGAGCGTGAGGTGACATAGGTATCGGGATCGATGAACCTAACACCCCCAAACTCCGAGAACTGCCGGATCATCCGGACATGCTCGGGCGTATGGATCAGCCGGAGCTCCTCTTCGGATGCAGCAACCGGCTGGCAGACGGCAACCCCCGGCGGGATTCCCCCCCCGGTCCTGCTGAGCCGGGGTGCCGCCTCGGGGTGCTTCTCGATATGATGGAGCGAGAAGATATCCCCCATGATGGCACAGACACCGGACATTCTCCCTCACCTACTCTACCGTGACACTCTTTGCAAGGTTTCGTGGCTTGTCGATATCGCGGCCGAGTGCATCAGCGGTCTCATAGGCGAGCCGCTGGAGGAGGACCGAGACGGTGGCGACGGCTGTCAGTTCGGGGGTCTTTGGAAGCCCGATGAAGATATCGGCAAGCTCCACAAGCTCGATATCCCCGGCGATCCCAACAGCGATCACCGGTGCACCCCTCGCCTTGATCTCCTTGATATTTGAGAGCATCACCGGGTACGCGGCACCCGGGATGGCGATGGCGATGACCGGGGTCTCACCGGAGAGGAGGGCAAAGGGGCCGTGCTTCAGCTCCCCGGCAGCATACCCCTCGGCATGGATATAGGAGATCTCCTTCATCTTCAGTGCACCCTCAAGTGCCGCCGGGTAGAAGAGCCCCCGGCCGATGTAGAAGAGCGAGGATGCCGATCTGCAGAGCTCAACGGCTTCGGTGATCGGGATCGTCAGGATCTCCTCGATACTGACATTAACCCGTCTGTTCTCTTCTGCGTGGCTGTCATCGGTGAGGGCATCCGTGATCCCGAGGCCGGCGGCGAGCTGGGCGATAAATGATTTCGTTGCGGCGACGCTCATCTCAGGTCCTGCCCGGAGATGGATGGTCGCATCCGTCATCCGTGTTATCGTTGATCCGACGACATTGGTGACGGCAACCGTTCTGCATCCCCTGCTCTGCGCCATCTTCAGGGCGGCGAGTGTGTCTGCCGTCTCCCCGGACTGGGATATCCCGATGACCGTCCCCGAGAGGGGTGGGGGATAGTACTTGAACTCGGATCCCTGCTCCACCCGCACCGCCATGCCACAGGACATCTCAAGGAGGTACTTGTAGAGGAGCCCCGCATGATAGGAGGATCCGCAGGCGACGATGGTGAGCCGGTCCCGGCCTCTGAGGAGATCAAGTGCATCCGGGGACTCCCGGACCGCCTGGAGGGTGTTGTAGAAGACCTGGGGCTGCTCGAAGATCTCCTTCTGCATGTAATGGGGGAAGCCGCCGAGGCGTGCATCCTCGATATCCCAGTCCACCTCGGTGATCTCCCGCTCCACCGGCATACCACCGTTCCGTATCCGGTACCCGCTCCTGGTCAGTTCAACGCAGTCCCCGTCTTCGAGGTAGATGACCCGCCGTGTATGCTCGACGAGCGGGGTGACATCGGATGCGGTGAGGAGTTCGCGATCCCCAATCCCGATGACGAGCGGGCTTGCCATCCGGGCGGCGACGATCCGATCCTCCCCTTCGGCAAGAAGGAGGATGGCAAAGGATCCCGTGAGGAGGGGGAGGATCTCCTCCAGTGTTGTAAGAAGATCGCCATTGTACCGCTCCTCGAGAAGATGGGCGATCACCTCGGTATCGGTCTCGGATCTGAACGAATGGCCCCGGTCGATCAGTTCACGCCGAAGCTCCGCATAGTTTTCGATGATCCCGTTATGGACGACGGCGATCCGTTCGGCACAGTCGAGGTGGGGGTGGGCGTTGCGATCACTGGGCTCTCCATGCGTCGCCCACCGGGTATGGCCGATCCCGATACTCCCCTTCAGGCTGACACGTGATCTGCCTGCGTCGGATATCCGGCCGCTCTTCTTGGCGATGGTGATCATCGTATCCAGTGTGGCGACCCCGAACGAATCATATCCCCGGTACTCGAGGCGCTTGAGCCCTTCGGTGACGATAGCCTCTGCCGGACGGCGGCCGATGTATCCGACGATTCCACACATTCATATCACCCGTGACCCATCCGGGATCTCTCCGTCGAGCCGTCTGCCGGACCGGACGGTGCTGTTGTTCCCGATGATACAGGCATTGAGGACGACCGATGATCCGATGGTGACGTTATCGCCGAGGATGGCACCAAACCTTCCCCGATGGAAGACCTTTGCCTCGCCTTCACCCAGGCCGAAGTACCCTTCACCGGTGATGGTGGAGAGGTGATCTCCGATACTGCAGCCATCCCCGATGGTGGTATCGGCGATCCTGCTGTGCGATCCGATCCGGACATCATCCATGATGATACTGCTCTTCAGATAGGAGAACGGCTCGATGACGGTGCGATCCCCGATACTGACATCCGGGCCGATGACGACATTGGGGCCGATGGTCGTATCCTCCCCTATCCTGACCGGACCGGTGATGACGGTGCCGGGGCCGATGCTGCTCCGCGGTCCGATGGAGACCTTCCCGGTGATGGTGGCAAGACGGCTGATCGTCCCGCTCCTCCCCGGTGTGGTGAGCCTGAGGAGATGGTTGTTCTGGGAGATGAGATCCCATGCATGGATCGCATCGCCCCACTCTCCCCCTTCGATCGCCCGGATCGGCACCTTCTCTGCAATGAGCCGGTTGAGGAGCTCGGGGAGCTCACGTTCCTGGATGGATCTGATCACCTCCGGGGTGAAGAGGTAGAGGCCGCTGCTGACAAGGGCGATCCCCTTCTCCTCCGGCTTCTCGACAAATGAGGTGACAAGGCCGTTATTGACCGTCACGACCCCGTAATGGACAGGAGAGATGGACGGGGTGACACGGATGGCGTTCTCCTTCCCCTGCATCATCAGGACGGATGCGGTATCGATGTAGTTGTCACCTGAGAGGACGAGGGTGGTGTCATGTATCTTTGGCATGGCACAGGCGAGTGCATGGGCGCTGCCGAGCTGCCGTTCCTGAACGACGACGTTTACTTCATGGTCAAGGGTATTGAGATGCCGGATCACCTGCTCCTTTCTGTATCCGACGACGACGGTGATGTCACGGACCCCTGCCTCAAGGAGGGCATCGATGACGTAATCGATGATCGGCCGGTTGCCGACCGGTATCAGTGCTTTTGGACGGTTCTTTGTGAGGGGGCGGAGCCGCCACCCCTCCCCGCCTGCCAGAATTACTGCCTGCATCTCTTCTTCACCTCGTTATGACACTCTCGTCATCATAGACCCCTTCGACATAGGAATGAGGGGCAACCCGGGTTCCTGATCCGATGGATGAGCCGGTATTGATCGAACAGTTTATCCCGAAGAGGACATCATCCCCGATGACCGCCCCAAATTTCTTCCTGCCGGTATCGGCTCCCCCGACGGCGACATTCCCATGATCATGGCGGAGATTTGCGATCTTCGTCCCGGCACCGAAGTTGCAGTCTGAACCGATGACACTGTCTCCGATATAGTTGAAGTGCGGAATCTTCGTGCCGCTGAAGATGACCGAGTTCTTCAGCTCGACGGCATGGCCGATGTGGCACCGGTCCCCGACCGCCGTTCCCGGCCTGATATACGCACCGGGCCCGATGATACAGTCCCGGCCGATGATGACCGGCCCTTCGATGTAGCTCCCGGATCGGATGACCGTCCCCTTCCCGATGGTGACCGGCCCTTTCAGAACAACCCCTTCTTCAACCGTCCCTTCCCGGGTGCCGCTGGTGGTGCTGAGGAGGGATTCGTTGGCAGCAAGGATGTCCCAGGGATACCCGACATCCCTCCATGACGCAAGTGCCATGGCTCCAAGCCTTTTTTCCCCGATATACCCGCTGAGGGCATCGGTGAGTTCATACTCGCCTCTCCCGGAGATGCCGATCCTCCTGATGAGATCGAAGATCTCAGGTGCAAAGAGGTATGCCCCGGCATTGATCATCCTGCTCTTCGGTGCCCGTGACTTCTCCTCAAGGCCCGCCACCCGGTCTCCCTCAAGGACGACAACACCGTAGCCTGCGGGATTCTCAACCTCCGCAACAGCAAGGGCAGGAGCCTCCATCTCACAGAAGGAACCGATCTCAGCGTGACTCAGGATCATATCTCCGTTCATCAGGAGGAAATCCCCGGTCACAAGCCCTTCGGCTGCGGCAAGTGCATCGGCGGTCCCCCGCTGGTGCCTCTGGACGACATACTCGATGGTGACAGACAACCCCGATCCATCCCCGAAGTACTCCCTGACGACCTCCTCGCCATATCCGACGACGATGATGAACCGTTCGATCCCTGCATCCCGTGCCGCGATGATGAGATGCTCAAGCATCGGACGGTTGGCAAGCGGGATCATCACCTTCGGCCGGTTGGTGGTGAGCGGCCGCATCCGCTTCCCCTCGCCGGCTGCGAGGAGGACGCACTCTGTTGGTCGTGCCATCAGGAGACCTCCCGGATGGCCGCCTTCAGTCGCGACTCCCCTTCTGCGAGGAGGGCGGCGGCAGTCTCCTTCGTTCTTCCTTCAGCGGTGACCCGGACCTTCGGCTCGGTGCCGCTTGCCCGGATAAGGTACCAGCCGTCTTCCATTGCAACCCTGAGGCCGTCGGTCGGCTTTGCTGCACCCAGATGGCTGAGGGCGGCCTGGCCATGGGGTGTGGGGATGGAGGATCGGAGGATCGGGTACTGTGGCAGCCCGTCGATCTCCTCGGCGACATCCCATTCCCCTGCGATCTCGCAGAAGAGGGCGGCTGCATAGATGCCGTCCGCACAGAGGGAGTGGGAGGGAAAGATCCAGCTTCCGGATGGTTCGCCCCCGATCCCGCCCCAGGCGAGGAGCTCTTCGGAGACATAGCTGTCGCCGACAGGGGTCCGGTGGACGGTTGCCACCTCTTCGATTGCCATTGACGCATCGACCGTTGTTACCACCTCGTTCAGATCAAGGTATTTTGAGAAGAGGATCAGGAGGTGTTCACCGGCGATGAACCTCCCTCTGTTATCAAAGGCGACACAGCGATCGGCATCGCCATCATGGGCGATCCCGCCTGAGGCCCCGGATTTCCGGATGATCGCGGGCATATAGGCGAGGTTTCCGGGGAGTGGCTCGGATGGGCGGGGAAACGTCGATGTCGGATCCCCGTTCAGGGTGACCGTTGTTACACCGGCCTCGGCGAGGAGTCCGGGGGTGATCGCGGTTCCTGCCCCCCCGCCGCAGTCGAGGACGACCGTCATCCCGCTCTTTGGGGAGATGGTGGAGAGGATGGCATCCCGGTGCGGGGTGATGATATCGGCATCGATCCGGGTACCGACCTGATCCCAGCCATTCCAGATGGGATTATGTACCGTCTCCTCGATCCGGGACTGTTCTGCCAGGGTATAGGGGGATCCGTTCGGATTGAAAAGTTTTATCCCGTTATACTCCTCGGGATTGTGTGATGCGGTCACCATACAGCCTGCATCTGCATTCCGCGCCGCATAGGCGACGGTCGGGGTCGGTGCCACCCCGCCGGAGATGACATCGGCACCTGCGGAGAGGAGGCCGGCAGTAATGGATTCTGTCAGAATATGCCGTGTGGAGCGGGTATCGCTCCCCATAACCACCCTCTTTCTGTCCATACCGACAGATGCGCCGACAGAGAGGGAGAGGTCAAGGAGGGTCCTTCCATATGGCATCCTGATACCGGATGAGCCAAAGAGCATACGGATTTATTTGAGAGATAAGATATTATGCTTACTCATCTGCCGAAGGGGCAGAAGTGCTTCAGGTCGAGGAGCGTGGCAACCCCTGCGGTGGAGGGGCCAAGATAGATTATCTCTTTTGTATCCTGGTACTTCTCCTGAATCTCGATCCCCTCGTCGCTGATCAGCCCGTCTCCTGCGATGATGATAATATCCGCCTTCTCCGGGCTCTCCGCGATCCGCCCCCGGAAGATATCAGGAATCTCCTTCAGGTTGCCGACAGGGTAGATCATCCCGCCGTCATACAATGTTGCGAGCATCTCCCTGCATTCTGCATGGGAGGAGGGGGGGCAGGCGTGGAGTTTCCGGGACTGGCAGGTGAAGCCGGTGATGACATTGATGATCGCAACCGCGGCCGCCCGTGTCTTCGGCTTTTTGAGCGCCGCATCATAGAGGAACGAGAGTTTCGTCTTCGCCTCAAGCGGCGTTGTGGTGACCATCTCTGCGGTCCGGCCGCCATAGACTCCTTCGAGGCAGACACCTCGCGGATACTGGCAGACCGGGACATCCTTATTTACCCAGAGGGAGACGACCCCATGGTCGCAGCCGCTCCCCTCCAGGGAACTCTTCAGTTTCTGCACTGCTCTGTGTATAATTGTCATGGTAGCATATCCTCGATCAGGATCACCCGTGCAGGGGACCCGTCAAGACCTCTGCATGAGATCGGGAGGGCAACCATCATATATTCTCCCCCCGGGAGATCGCCGGGATCAAGCAGCTCGATGATGACAACCCCGGCGGCGAGCAGAATTCTGTGGACGCTCCCATCGCCGTCCGGGGCCTCGATCGACGGGGCATCGGTCCCGATGGCAACGATCCCCCCTTCAACAAGGGCCCGTGCATCCTCTGCCTGAAGGTATCCATAACGGTCCGGCTCATCTGCCGACCATCCCGAGCGGATGATCACCCTGGGGAGGCTGATCGTATCGACTACTCCGGCCGGAACCGGCCCCGGAGGGATGTCTTTGAGGAGGACCGGGCCGACGCATGCCTCAAGCGGCACCTTCTCAATTCCTGCTCCACCCGGAATCGCATGAAGCGGGGCATCGATATGTGTCCCGCTATGGCTCCCCATGCGGATCTCTGTTATGGTAAAGCCGTCCTGCACCCTCTGAGAATAGGAGACCGCCGGATCCCCGGGCCAGATAAAGGTCTCCGGGGAGAGTTGGCGGGTGATATCGTGGATCGTCATCGCTCCGGCCATCCGTATCGGCCGAGGAGCGGGACGAAACGGACCGGTTCAAACGATTCCCGGATATACTCCGATCCACGCCTCGTGACCCTGGTCAGGTGCTGGATATCGGTATCCCCGACCGGAGCGACGAGCCTCCCCCCGTCGGCAAGCTGGTCGAGGAGGGGCTGAGGAACAAAAGGAGCCGCTGCGGTGACCAGAATGGCATCATAGGGTGCACCCTCGGGACAGCCTTCCGTCCCGTCGCCGATGATGATCCTGATCCCGGTGACCCCGGCTCTCCGAAAATTCTCTTTCGCATGCTCTGCAACGTCTTCGATCCGCTCGACTGAGATGACACTCGCTGCGATCCTGCTGAGGATCGCCGCCTGGTACCCGCTCCCGCAGCCGATCTCAAGGACCGCATCAGAGGGGGTGAGCCGGAGGAGTGCGGTCATCACCGCGACGATATAGGGCTGGGAAATCGTCTGGCCTGATCCGATGGGGAGCGGCCGGTCCTGGTACGCCTCCTCCTCCATGCCCTGGGGGACGAAGAGATGCCGGGCCACCTCCTCCATCGCTTTGAGGACCCGTTCGTCTGAGACCCCGCGCCGCCGGATCTGGTCATTGACCATCGCCTTTCGCCGGGTCTCAAACGGGTCGTTCATGCTCAGAATCCTTTTTCGGCCGCATCGATTGCGGTATCGATCTGGCGCTGCAGGCTCTCCGGCAGGCCGCTGATCTTCACATCAAGGAAGCCCCTGATGATCGTCGCCGTCGCCTCGTCCTCGGAGAGGCCCCGTGCCATCAGGTACTCGATCTCCTCCTGGGCAATCTTTCCGACGGCGGCTTCATGGGAGAGTTCACAATCGACGACCCGGCCTTCGATCTCAGGGATGGCATGGATGATACCGTCTTTGAGGATGAGCGCCCGGCACTCGATATGGCCTTTGGTATCCTTGACCGATCCGAGGATATGGCCGCGGGAGATGATCGTTCCGCCGGTGGTGATCGCCCGGGTGATCAACTCTGCGGTTGCCCCTTTGGCAGAGAGGAGGGCACGGGATCCGGTGTCGAGATGGGATCCCGGTGTCGCAAGCATAATGCTTGAGAATCGTGCAACCGCCCCTTCTCCCCGGAGTTCTGCGGTCGGGTACATCTGTACCTTCTTTGCCGGGACCATGCAGACATAGTTTGAGAGGAAGACGCCCCGTTCCTCGATGATCGTCACACTCCGTGGATAGACCTCAATCGTCTCGCCCCAGGTATGAATCATCGTGGAGGTGACCTTTGCATCTTTCCCGACATAGATCTCGGTGACGCCATAGTGTTTGCCGTCCTTATTCTGTGCCGAGCTTGCACAGCCGGCGATGAGATGGAGTTCTGCCCCCTCCTCTGCGATGATGATGTTATGGACATACTGGATATCCTCTTTTGCCAGGAAGAGGCAGGTCTGGAGCGGGAAGGTGGTCTGGCTTCCTTTCCGTGCGATCAGGACATATCCCTTCGGTTCCCGGGCGGCGATGTACTTCGTGATCTCATCCTTGTCACGGGGCACCGCCTTCCAGTAATAGTCCTCAAGCCATGCATAGCGTTCAAGGGCATCGGCTATCGGGAGGATCTCGATCCCTTTTGCATCGGTGGCTGCATGATGGATATGCTCATCGACCTGGAGGAAACTCCCGGATCGCCCCTCAAGGGTTCCGGTCTGAAGGCCGGTCATCTCGATCCGTTTCCTGTCCTCATCACTGATCTCGGCAAATCCCTTCATATTCTCTGACATTCGATACACTCCTTATATCCCTTGCTCTGGATGCTCCTGAGGATCTCACGGGGATTGCCATGGCACTTGAAGGTCCCGTCACACATCACATGGCCGAAGTCGGCATCGATGTAGTCGAGGATATACCCGGTATGGGTGATGATGAGCCCGCTCTTCTTCCGGTTGATGATATGCTGGTCTTTCTCGATGAGGCCGGCGATTGCATTGCCGACGAGGGCCATATTCTCGAGATCGACCCCGCTCTCAGGTTCATCGAGCATCACGAAGTCCGGCTTCTGGATCATCAGCTGGAGCACCTCGCTCCGCTTGATCTCACCGCCTGAGAAGCCCTTGTTGACATCACGTTCGAGGAAGGTATCCATATTCATCCTGCGTGCGTACTCCTCAACATGGCTGGTATCCCCGTGGGAGGTGACATTGAGCAGTTTGCCGAGTTTCAGCCCCGAGATCGTCGGCGGCCGCTGGAAGAGGAGGCCGATACCGAGCTGTGCCCGCTCATGGATCGGCATCTTCGTGATATCATGGCCTTTGAAGGTGATCGTTCCGTCGGTGATGCGGGAGCTCCCAAATCCCATCAATGCACGGAGGAGCGTCGTCTTCCCGGACCCGTTCGGCCCCATCAGGACGTGGGTCTCACCCTCCCGGATGGTCAGATTGATATCATGAAGTACCTCTCTGCCTTCGACCTCGACATGGAGGTCCTCTATCTCAAGCATACGAAATCATGATCTATTCCGCATGGGGATGTAAAAAAGGATTGTTTCAGGATGGCCGGAGATACCCCTGCCCCCTCAGGACGCCCATCTCCCAAAAACGGTGGCAGGTGGTCTTTTCCTATTAGCATTTCACTTTCACCCTCCGCGCCGAGGATTGATATGGCCCCGGGTGCGATTGAGACGAGTATGAAGAAGATGACCTTCGTCTATCTGGTTGAGCGTGCAGAAGAGTACAGGACCGCCATCCGGCATGGATACCGGAGATCAGAAGGGGTTCGGTCCGGCGGGCGGCAGACCGAAGCAGAGATCCGCCACCCTGAGAACCGGATCATCGTCGCCTGAAGATTTCCGGGATATCCGCAATCGATCCCAGGATCAGATCCGGGGTGATCCCTGATTCCTGTACAGCCGCGGCCGAGTACTTCCCGGTCCGGACGAGGACCCCGGTGAGGCCGGCCGCCTGTGCACCCCCGACATCACTCCTGATGTCATCGCCGATCATTGCGGTGGCATCCGGTGAGACGCCCATGATGGAGCATGCCGAGAGGAAGGCGTCCGGAGAGGGTTTGCCAAGGACCTCCGCCTCCCTCCCGGCTGCATATTCGAGTGCCGCGACAAACGGCCCTGCCGAGAGGGTGAGGCCGTCTTCGGCCATCCAGTACCGGTCCCGTTCAAGCGCGATGAGCGGTGCGCCATCGGTGATCAGCCGGAACGCCTCGTTCAGCTTCTGAAAGGTGAATGCCTCTCCGGCATCCCCGATGATGACCGCACCGTCGCCATCGCTGATGCCTGCGGTATGGAACGCCTCCTTCGCTGCATCCGTCACCAGCATTCTGGCCGATGAGATGCCCTTCTCTTTGAGCAGCCGGATGGCAGCGACGATGGGTGTTGAGATCAGCTCCGGGTGTATCGAAAGGCCGTTTCGGTTCAGCCTCTCCGCTATCCCCTCCCGGCTCCGCTGTGTCGAGTTTGAGAGGAACCGGTACGGGACCCCCGCTTCCTCCAGCCAGCCGATGGCCTCCGCCGCACCAGGGATCGGATCCCCCCCGATGGCAACCACGCCGTCGATATCGATGATGAGTGCCTCTATCTGCATCGTCTCCTCACTCGTATGGCATACTGAAATAGTAGTATTCTCTCTTCTCGTTCTGGTCCCATAAACCTCCTCTTACTTTCACCCCCCGCTCCCCGGGTTTAATTGTAAAGGCGTGCGAGGTGTACGTAATGGCAGGGACAGCGGGGGGCTTCAGGACGGCACGCTCACTCTGGAGGGAGCGGCTCGATCCACGGCACGAGTACCGGGTCATCGAGCATGATAACCGGTTCAGGGCGGGGATCGGGAGGACCGGCATCTTCTCCTCGGAGTACAGCAGGTTCGAGGAAGAGAAGGAGCGGTTATGCGATCTCCATGCAGGATCGGATCTCAGCGAGATCATCGCAGGCGATCCGATCGATACCCCCGAGGGCGAATGCTTCGGGATTGCCGAGTCGGTCTCCTTCCCACCCCTCCCCCTTGATCCGGATGCCGCCCGGGCCCACCTCCTCCGCTCTCTCCGGCTGGTGCCGGGGATCGGGCCTGCCCTTGAACGGAGCCTGAAGCAGAAGGGGTGCCGGACGATCCGCGATCTCCTCCATATCCGGCGGTACCGTCCTGCTGCCGGGGAAGCCCTCTCCCTCATCACCGATGGCGATCCCGGGGCGGTGATGGCATGGGCACGATCACGCCTCTCCCCGACCCACCCGGATGTGATCCGGGCATCCGCCCTCTTCGATCCCGGCAGGCTCGTCTTCCTTGATATCGAGACCCTCGGGGTCTTTTCCCGGCCGGTCTTCCTCATCGGGTCCGCAACAGTCGAAGGGGGTTCCGTCCGTCTCCGGCAGTTCCTCGCCCGCGACATTGACGAGGAGCTCCCCGCCCTCCTTGCATGGCAGGAGAGCCTCCCCGACGATCCCCTCATCCTCAGCTACAATGGCCGGTGCTTCGATGTCCCCTATCTCGCGGACCGGTGTGCGTACTACGGGGAGGAGTATCCCTTTGGTGCCCACCAGCTCGACCTCCTCCATATCACCCGCCGGACCCTCGGCCGGGATCTCTCCGACTGCCGCCTCGCCACCATCGAGGAGACGGTCCTCGGCCTTTCGAGGGGCTTTGATCTCCCGGGTGCGCTGGTGCCCGGATGGTATGATACCTACCGGCGATCCAGAAACCCCGGCCCCCTCATCCCGATCATCCGGCACAACCGGCAGGATGTCCTCTCCCTCGTCGATCTCCACCGCCGGTACCTGGAGATGTACCGGTGACGCAGCCTCCGATCCTCACCAAAATACGGGAGGAGTGCGGCACCCCCGAGGATGCCCTCTTCATCCACGGTATCTCCGGGAGGGAGGCACGGTATGCGGAGATCCCCGCCCGTCTCCATCCCCGCCTCCGGTCCTGGCTCATCGATGAAGGGATCCGGCCGTATATCCACCAGGCAGAGGCGTATCAACGGGCATCAGCCGGTGAGGATATCCTCCTTGCGACCCGGACAGCTTCCGGAAAGACCCTTGCGTTCGCCCTCCCGATCATCGACCGCCTCCTCTCCGACCCCGATAGCCGGGCACTTCTTCTCTATCCGACGAAGGCCCTCGCCCGCGATCAGCTCGCCGCATTCCAGGCTATTGACAGGGCCATCGGGGCCGGCCTCTCCCCGGCTGTCTATGACGGCGATACGCCACGGGATGCCCGGCCGGGGATCCGGTCGGGGTCGCGGATCATCATCTCGAATATGCATGAGATCCATCATATCCTCTCATGGCGGCGACAGTGGGCGGATTTCTTCTCAGGTACCGCATTCGTCGTCATCGACGAGGCACACCGGTACCGGGGGGTCTTTGGCTCCCATATCGCCCTCCTGATGCGGAGGCTCACCCGCGTCCTCGCATACTATGACGCATCCCCGGTCTTCATCCTCGCATCCGCCACCCTTGGAAACCCGGAAGAGTTTGCAAAACGGCTCTGCGGCCGGCGGGTCCGCATCATCGCAGAGGACGGATCGCCGCAGAGCCGGAAGAATATCGTCTTCTATAATCCTTATCTCCAAAATCCGGGGGCATCCCTCACCTCCGAGGTCTCCCGCCTCCTTGCGATCCATATGCGGCATCACCACCAGACGATCTGCTTCTCCCCGTCCCGGCGGCTCGCGGAGGTGATCGCCCGGAGGACCAGGGAGGAGCTTGCCGGTGATCCCGCCCTCGCAGACCGGCTCCGTGCATACCGGGCAGGCTACCTTGCCGACGAACGGCGGGAGATCGAGGCCGGGCTGAAGGCCGGCCATCTCCGGGGGGTGGTATCCACAAACGCCCTCGAGCTCGGTGTCGATATCGGCACCCTTGATGCGGTCCTGATGGCCGGCTATCCCGGTGCCACCATCTCCTTCTGGCAGCAGGCGGGGCGGGCAGGCAGGAGCGGGGATGAGAGCCTTGTGACGATGGTCGCCCGGTATGACCCCATCGATCAGTACTATATGCACCACCCCGACCGCTTCTTCGCCGCCACCGCCGAACATGCCGCCGTCGATATGCGAAACCCGATCATCCTCTCCGGCCATCTCCTCTGTGCGGCCGCCGAGATCCCGCTCGGTGACGGGGATATCACGTACTTCGGGGATGAGATGATGGAACACCTCCGGGAGCTCGCAGATGAAGGCCTCCTCGCCTGGACCCGGAAAGGGTATGTCTATGCCGGAGCCCGCCGCCCCGCCGAGGCCGTCACCCTCACCGGCTCGGCATCGGGGGGATACCGGATCATGGAGAAGGGCCGCCTCGTCGAGACGATGGATGCGGCCCAGGCATACCGGGAGGCGTATCCGGGGGCGGTCCTCCTCCACCAGGATACAAGCTATATTGTCCGGTCGGTGGATGGGGAGGCCGGGGTGATCCGGGTTGATCTCTTCGAGGCCGACTACTTCACCCGCCCCCTCACCACGACCTCCGTCTCGGTCGACCGGATTCTGGAGTCCCGCAGCCAGTCCGGACTCGTCATCTCCTTTGCCGAGGTGACCGTCACCGAGGCGATCACCGGGTACCAGATGGTCCGGTATGACCGGATCATCGGCTCTGAGACCCTCGATCTCCCGGCAAACTCCTTCCCGACACAGGCACTTCTGCTGGCAATTGATCCCTCCCTCCTTGAGGATCACGGCATCGCCGATCCCGACGGCACCCTCCATGCCGCCGAGCATGCCCTCATCGCCGCGATGCCGGGGCTCGTCATCTGTGATCGAAACGATATCGGCGGCATCTCGACCCGGTACCACCCTGCGGCGGACGGACCTGCCATCATCATCTATGACGGCTATACCGGGGGTGCCGGGCTCGCTGCAAAAGCGTACCATCTCACCAGGGAGATCGCGGACCTCGCCGCGACGATCGTCGGGGAATGCCGGTGTTATGACGGCTGCCCGGCCTGCATCTTCTCCCCGAAGTGCGGCAGCGACAACAAACCCCTGGATAAAGGGGGATCGGCGGTGCTGCTCCGTTCGTTTGATACGGGTGGGGATGTATGATGTATCTTCCATTCATCTGGACGGGAGCGGCGTATGATACGAGCAGAAAACCTGACCAAATCTTTTGATGGACGAAATGTCCTCTCCGACGTCTCATTCTCCGTTGAGAAAGGTGAGATCTTCGGGTACCTCGGCCCGAACGGGGCAGGCAAGACGACGACGATGAACCTCTTCCTCGGCCTCCTCTCCCCGGATACCGGGAGAGCCCTCGTCAATGGGTCCGATCTTGCCACCGATGATGAAGCCCGCCGCTCGGTGGGTGTCCTCCTTGAAAATAACGGTTTTGCAGAACGGCAGACTGCTGTTGAGAATCTCCGGTTCTATGCCGATCTCTATGAGGTTGCTGATCCCGGGGACCGGATCGAGGAGCTCCTCGTGATGACCGATCTTCTCGAGCGGAAGGATGATCCCGTCGGGACGTTCTCGACCGGCATGAAACGGAAGCTCGGGATCGCCCGGGCGATCCTCCATACACCCGATATCCTCTTCCTTGATGAACCCTCATCCGGCCTTGATCCTGATGCACAGCGGATGGTCCGTGATCTGATCCTCTCCCTCTCTGCGTCCGGGGGGATGACGGTCTTCATAAACTCCCATCATCTCGACGAGGTGCAGCGGATCTGCACCCGGGTAGCGATCCTGGCAGGGGGCCGTATCCGGGCTGAAGATTCTGTTGCCCGGCTCACTGCCTCAGGGATGGAACAGACGGTCCTAGTTGTCTTTGAGGAGGGGCAGGCAACCGATGATGCGTTCCTCTTTCTCCGGTCCCTCCCGATGGTGCGTGCCGCTGAGCGGGAGGATGGTGGGGTTGCCTGCACCCTGGGAGGCGAAGGGCGGGCGGCTGATCTCATCTCCGCCCTGGTTGCGGCAGGATACCGGATCGAGGAGGCGAAGAAGCGGTCTGCGAGCCTTGAGGAGATCTATCTCCGGTATGTTCATTCTGCGGAGGAGGCATCATGAAACTCCTGCTCGTCATCGCACGGAAGGAGTTCCTCCAGGCGATCAGAAACAAAGGGGTCATGGTCGCCGCATTCATCTTCGCCATCTGGTTCCCGGTCTTCACCACCCTCGGGGTTCTAACAGGCATCTCCGGCGATCCCGGCACTGCTCTTGGCGGCCATCTTGCGAACCTCTCGGTGGTCCTTGCGATCTTCATGGGCTATCTCTTCTCCTCTGATGCCTTCTTCCGCGAGAAGAAGGACGGGACGATCATGACCTTCCTCTGCGCCCCGGTCTCGCTCCGGCAGATCTGGGAGGGGAAGGTCATCGGTGTCTCGATGGCCGCGTATGGGATGACCATCCTCTCAGTCCTGATCACCGTCGCCGTCGCCATCCTCCTCTCCCCTGTCGGGATCACCCTGCCCCTGCTCCTCCTCGTGCATGTATTCGTCATTCTGCCGATCTATGCCGCCGCATCGGCAGGGGTCATCGGAGCAGCACAGCTCTATCTTGGGATGCGGGAGAACCAGTTCCTCGGGATGGGCTTCATCTTCCTCTTCATCTTCATGGTCTTTGGGCTCCAGGTGCTCATCTCCCCTGAAGGCGGGATCACGATCCTGACAGAGGTCTTCTTCGGACTCATGGGGATCGTATTGCTTCTGGTGGGGAGGCGGTGGGCCGGCCGTCTCTCAAAAGAGCGGATCGTGAGGACGATTGCATAAGAACCCGGAGCAGTATCCGGAGATGCTGATCAATGGGTGGCCGGCTCCGGCTCCCCTCTCAGCGAATCCGCACCCCCCACTGCCTGAGTGCCATGAGGGTAAAACTGATAATGTCTACATCTGTATACACATATATGGCCGCCCCCATCCCGACGACCATCAGGATCTCACGTGAGACAAAAGCGATCCTGGATGCCCTGAAACTGCATCCACGGGAGAGCTATGATGACCTCATCTCCCGTCTGGCAACAATGGCCCATGATGGCGACCCTCTCTCGGCTGAGGAGATTGAGGATATGAGAGCGAGCCTTGCGGATATCGAGGCTGGCAGGGTGAAGACGCTTGAGGCGCTTCGCAGAGAGCGAGGGATCTGAGGAGACCGCAATGAAATACAGAATCCATGTCTCATACCGTGTGGAACAAAAGATCGGGGAGATGCCAGCGGAGTCTGTATCAGCAGTTCTTGACGATCTGGAAGGGTTTGCAGATGGCCTTGATTACCATCGGTATAATGTCCGAAAACTCAGGGAATCATGCGTCGTTCTTCCACGGTACCGGATGCATTCCGGCAACTACCGTCTCATCTTCTTTATTCTCCACAACCGCCTGATCATCGAGGTAATATCAGTCAGGCAGCAGAGAGGTGAAGTGGAGTTGCTATCCGCCTCAGAACCAGAGTCGGGATAGCTCTTACTACAAAAACCACCAAAGAGTCGTTGTTATCAACTACCAACGACTAAAGTCGTTGGTTTGCCCTTCCATCTCTCTGATCCGGGTTGGAACAGAGCGGAGTGCGATAGGCTGGTTGATAGACAGCCCGTAGATATGTGCATGATAACCGTTGTCTCCCTAGAGGAAGTGCCTTGCACACATTAGCATCGACTATTGAATATTTAGATTTAACGGCATTCCCCCCACGACTGAAGTCGTGGGCTTCCTGCCTGTTAGATCGTGAAGAAAATGAATGCCCTTGATCTCCTGCGCAGGCACGAACCTCTCCTGAAAGAGCGCTTTGGTATTGCCAGGATCGGCATCTTTGGATCTTTTGCACGCGGAGAGGAGCGGCCTCTGAGCGATATTGACATACTCGTCTCATTTGAAGAGGGGAAGAAGACCTTTGACAACTTCATGGGTGTCAAGTTCTATCTTGAAGATCTCTTCGGTCGGAAGGTCGATCTCGTAACGGAAGCGGCACTGAAGCCCCTCATCCGCGAGCCGATTCTGAGGGATGTTATCTATGCGTAGATCTTTATTTAAATAAAAAATATTGCCTATTCTCCCTGCACCCGGCTCTCCACCGTCATAAAGATAGGACCCCGGAGATCGATCTTCTTGTGATTATCGGTGGCAAACCGCATCGCATGATCGGCGATCCGGATATTCACATCCGAGGGGAGCTTTGCCATCTTCACCTGCACCGTCGTCCCTTCCCCGCACCGTGCCGCCTCTTCGATCCTGGCGGCGGCGAGGAGTGCGACTGTATCGATGAACCGGATGCCCGTCGGGGTGCCGTCCGCCCTGATCTTTGCAAATTTCTCGGTATCCGGCACCCCGAGGATCGCCCCCTCGTGGATGAAGATCTCATTTCCGCAGGCCGGCCCAAGGAGCTTTGAGTTCTCCTCCGGCTCAGTGACCGTGACATCGACGGTGGTTCCGGCGATCTCACCCGACCACGCCGGGAATGAGCAGGGGGACGGGTCGGCCGCATGCTCGGTGGCAACCGCCGCAATCGCCTCTGCAAGCACCCGGCCCGTCTCCGTCGCCGGCTCCTCACGGACGGAGATGGCACGGACGAGATCCCGGTCACTGAGCACCGGCGGATAGAACTGGGCGTAGCTGAGCTTGCGGACATCATCGGCGTTATGGATGATCATCGCAAGCCGCTCGACACCAAGGCCGAGGTTCATCACCGGGATGCCGACACCATATCCGCCGAGGGCGGACGGGGAGTAGATCCCAAAAGTCGCCACCTCCACCCAGTCATGGACCGGGTGGCGGGCATAGACCTCGGTCTGCGTTCCCGGCATATAGTACTTCGACCGCTTCTCATCGGGCCGGAACTCAAAGTCGGTGAACCCGAATGCGGATAACAGCCCTTCGGCAACCGCCATCCCCTCATCGATGGTGACATCCGGATCTGCGACGATACAGGATGCGGAGTGGTAGCTCATCAGGCGGGTCGCCCCCTCCTCCTGCTCCCGCCGGAAGCACCGGTCGATCGAGAAGAGGCGGATCGGATGGGGCATCCGGTTCCAGCACTCTTCAAGGGACATGAACCAGCCGCTCGTCATATGCGACCGGAGGGTGGACCGGGATGACTCGGGGGCGAGCTCACGGAACTCGGGGAAGACCGCATCGAGGATATGGACGACGACCGCATCATCGATAGCAAGGACCGCCGCCATCTCATGGGCGAGATCATCGCCATCGAAGTCGCCCTTCTTGTAGGCATGAAGGGTTGTCCGGAGCGCCTCTTCCTTCTCAGAAGTGATGGCTATCCCGGCAATCGCCTCGATCTCCTCGATCTGTTTCCGCGCTATCCCGACATTCGGCCGTGGCAGGCCGCCGAGATAGAAGACGCGATCAAGAACAGCCATCGCCTCGGGTCCGAACTGCCGGTATACCTCCTGCTCCTCCACGATGACCGGGTTCATCGCCTCGGAAAAACCCATCGAAAGATATGCCTGCCGCAGTCTCTGGATGGTATCAAAGACCGGGTGCGGTTCTGCACGGGTATAGGTGTACCGGGGGTACTTCCGGCCGGACGGCGGCTTTGAGAGCACCGTCGTCCCGGCATGCCATGCCCCTTCAAAATCCTCTTTCCCGCGTCTCCTGAACTCTTCCGGATCAAATCTCATGGTTCCTCCTCAAGGCAGACGACCCGGGAGACGGGACTCTCATCCCGTATCCTGTATCCGGCATGGCGGCCGACCTCCTCGGCGAAGGATCGGAGATATGCATGGTCGGGCATCTGCTCTGCTGCTAATCTGCTTCGACTGTATCCGAGATACATATATCCTTTGATCTCGACAAACGTCGGGGCGGCATCACGGATGATCCGCCCGTACTTCTCCGGCGAGTGATCGTTGATCCCTTTGACAACCGTCACCCGGAGAGCGGATCGCCGGGTAGCCAGATACGAGAGGCTCTCCTGGATCCGCCCCCAATAATCGCCCATCGGCCGGCATACCAGCCGGTAGGTCTCCTCGTCCGGCGCATCGAGCGAGATATAGAGCTGGGTGGGATGGAGATCCCGGATGACCCACGGACGGGTTCCGTTTGAGACGACAAAGACGGTATGGCCCGTCTCCATGAACTGATCAACAAGCTGGGGGAGGTGGGAGTAGCAGGTCGGCTCACCCGAGAGCGAGATGGCGACCTGGTTTGGCCTCTCCGTCGCCTCCTGCCATCGTTCCTCTGTCGTGCCGGCATGGGTTTTGTATCCTGAGAGCCCTTTTTTATGGAGTTTTCTGACACTGGCGACGATCTCCTCCGGCAGGAGCTCCTTCTCCTCCTCTGCCGGCAGCTCATGGGATCGCCAGCAGAAGAGGCAGCGCTGGTTGCACCGGAGTGTCGGTGTCATCTGGATGCACCGGTGGCTCTCGATACCGTAAAACTGGTGTTTATAACACATATCTCCCCCGGCCAGGGCACGCTTGCTCCAGAGACACGGTTTGACCGCGGCAGAAGAGAGGGGGGAGATGAAGTTGTATCCCTGCCTGCGCAGGGCATCACATGCTTTCGAGTGCATCGATACCGAGGGTCAGAAGCGACTCTTTCAGCGTGTTCTTCGTCGCCCGCACCAGGCAGAGCCGTGCATCCCGGCTCCGGCCCTCTGCCTTCAGCACAGGGACAAACCGGTAGAAGGTGTTGAAGAGGTCGGCGAGATCCCGGATATAGGTTGCAAGAAGGTGGGGCCGGAGATCGGTGACGACGGCATCGAGGACCGCCGGGAACCGTGCAATCGCCTTTGCAAGGGCGATCTCATGCGGCTCCTCATACTCGTACACCTCCTCAAACTCCCCGGCTTTTGCAAGGATGGACGATGCCCGTGCATGGGCATACTGGATATACGGGGCGCTCTGCCGTTCGAAGTCGAGTGCAGCCTTCCAGTCAAAGACGGTGCTCTTCTCCGGCGAGACCCGGACGATATCATACCGGATCGCACCGATGGCGACCGACCGGGCAATCGCGGCACGCTCCTCCTCTGATAGCTCCGGCCGCCGCTTCGTCACCTCTTCAAGGGCGCGGATGGTCACCTCACCGATCAGCTCATCGGCGGTGATGAACTTCCCTGCACGGGTGCTCATCGACCCCTCCGGGAGCGAGACGAACTCGAAGTGGAGGATCTCGGGTGGCCGCTCCCCCATCAGCTTCATGGCTGCGCAGAGCTGTGCTCCGATCAGTTTGTGGTCGGCTCCGAGGACATCGATGACGCGGTCATAGTTTCTGTCCTTCCAGATATGGTAGGCGATATCACGGGCTGCATAGACGCTTGTTCCATCCGCACGCCGGAGGACATACTTCTTCTCAAACCCGAATGCCGCCAGGTTGAGGGAGAAGAGCTCACCGTCATTCTCGGCCTCATCCAGCCGGGAGAGGGTGACGAGTGCCCGTTCCATATCGCCGATCCTGACAAATGTACTCTCCCTGACGGTCCGGTCATGGACGGTATTGAGGGCAAGGAGCGTCTCCCTGATCCCCTCCATACAGGTATCGACCGCCGTGCGGAAGCTCTCCTCCGCCTTCTTCTCCCCCCGCTCGATCTCGCGCATCAATCGCTCAATCTCAGATCCGATCGATGGATCTGCCTCGATGGCACGATTTGCCTGGATATAGACGCGGGCGATGTAATGATCCGGCTTCTCCCCTTCGTTCCGAACGATCCCAAGGTTCTCCAGCCCCCAGACGACGATGGCGATCTGGCGGCCCATATCATTGAGATAGTACTGCACCTCGGACGGATAGCCGGCTTTGCGGAACGCCCGGGCGAGCGAGTCGCCGATGATGGTGTTTCTGATATGGCCGACATGCAGGGGGCCGTTGGGATTGGCACTTGTATGCTCGATCAGCACCCGCTCATGCTTCTTCTGGAGGTTGCCATACCCCGGAATCTGGGCGGCGGCGACCGATCCGGCGATATAGTCCGTCCCGAAGGTGAAGTTCAGGTACGGCCCGACGGCGAGGACCCCCATCCCCTCCGCCTCGGGCATCGCCTGTATCTTCTCTGCAAGGTCGGCTGCTATCTGTGCAGGTGCCCTCTTCTGCTTCTTTGCAAGGGAGAAGGCGATCGTCGATGCGATATCCGCATGGTCCCCTCCATCGACGAGGAGCGGCTCGTCCTCACCGGTGCATGCCTTCAGTATCCGGCTGATCCGTTCAACTGTCTCAAAGTACATCTATAATCCCGTCCTGTATCGTAGTATCGCGGCGATTCCACCGAATGCGTTGACGAGCATCGCCCCCTCCTCAAAGTCGTCGGAGATGATCTCAACGGTGGTGCTGCTCTGATCGGCAAGGTTCGTCAGCTCCTCGATAATATCGGTCTCGGCATCAAGGATGAGCGGCGATGTGCATTTCGGGCAGTTCCCAAAGTCGATATCAGAGACCTTCTTCCCCGGCTCCATCCGGATGGTCCGCTCTTCCGTATATCCACAGGCTCCGCACCGTATCTCAAGGCGTGACTCACGGAGCTTTGTCGAGAGGAGGAGGATATCGACCGCTCCCGCTTCCAGGTTCTTCCTGATGCTCTCCTCACCATATGCGGCGACACCATTGTCCTTCGTCAGCTCCTTGAAGAACTTCGACATGATCGCCTTCTCCCGCATCAGGTCGACACCCTTGAGGGCCTCCCCGGCGGCATCGACGAGTTCGGCAAGGCCGCTCTCATTGGTATATGCCACATCGAAGAGGCCGAGCATCTTCTTCTTCACCTCATGATGGAGATAGTCGCCGGCGGCAAACTCCTCCTTCGTCGGTGTCGGCCCCCCGATGAGCACTCCTTTGAACCGTTCAAAGAAGTCCTTCTCCGCAAGGAAGGTCTCGCTTGCACGCTCTCCGACCTTCTTATAGTATTCATTGATGGCGATGAGACGGAGCCGCTCGAAACGGGCCGCCGACTGACCACCTTTCCGCTGTTTCCCCGGAACCGTGGAGGTCGTTCCGCTGATCGGCTCGATCCTGTTTCCACGGAGGAACCCCCAGTACGACTCCCGCCGATCCAGGACGAGGAGGCCATAGACGAACTTCTCCTCCAGCATCTGCCTGAGAGGCTCAAGCTCGAAGCTTGAGCTGCACCGGTACAGATAGGTACCAAGCGGCTCGGGGGGGTCGACGATGATCGTCTCAAACGTGCTCTTGTCCCCTCCGGTATTGACAGCACCCGAGAATACCGCCATCCCGTGTGGTGGAGGGCTTTTGACATTCTTTAACCGTGCGAGGATAGAGGAGAGGGCGCTCTGGACATTCGTCTTCGTCTGTTTGCTCTTGATGTTCGCACACTGGCCAAACTCGTCGCGGAGCTGTGCCGTCACATCGTATATCTGTTTATCCGGGGGGATGTACAGTGATATGAGTTCAGTTCCGCTCCCCTCCTTCTCCTGGAGTCGTTCAAGCATCTTCCTGAACTCATACCGGCGCCGTGCCTCATCCTTTCCTGTCTGTTCTGTCTCAGCCATGGGGGTCAGTCACCATTAAAAACTGTTCATAATTTTTCTTTCTCATCCAATAAAGGTGAGTATTCCTCAGTCGCGGCAGCGGAAGAGGAGGCAGATCGTCTTTGCGTCAGTGATCCGCCCGTCCCGAGCCATCTCCTCAGCCTCGGCAAATGGGAGGCGGATGACCTCTATCACCTCATCCTCGTCGGGATGGTGATGATCAGCCGGTGTGAGATCGCGTGCCTCATAGAGGTGGAGGACCTCATCGGTGTATCCGGGGGTCGTGTTGATGACACCCCGGGGGATGAGGGTGCCTGCCCGGAGCCGTGTCTCCTCGACCATCTCCCGGTCTGCCGTCTCCTCGGGGCGTTCCCCATCCTCCATCGTCCCGGCGGGTGCCTCGTAGATATAATCCCCGAGTGCCGGGCGATACTGCCTGATGAGATAGCAGTCATCGCCGTCACGGGGGAGCATCACCACGGCGCCGCCGGGGTGGATGATGATCGTCTCCCTGCTGGTCCCGTTTGGAAGGTCCACCCTCCGCAGCTCGACCGAGAGCCTCTTCCCCTGGTAGATCGTCGTCATTGCCGCTCCTGGTACTGTATGGGATCCGGCCGGCCGGTTTCTGCAAATGCCTCCAGCCGGTAGTGGCAGGAGGAGCAGGTTCCACAGGCGAGCTCCTCCTCCCCGTAACAGGACCAGGTCTCTTCATAGGGGACATCAAGGGCAAAACCGGTCCTGAGGATCTCTGTCTTGTTCATCCCGACGAAGGGGGCGAAGAGGCGTATCGGGGTATCCGTCATCGTCCCGAGATCGATGACCTTCCGGAATGCCTCGATGAACTCCGGCCGGCAGTCCGGGTATCCTGCATAGTCGCCTGCCTGGACACCGATGAAGATCGCCTCTGCACCGCGTGCCTCGGCAAAGCTTGTGGCGATGGCGAGGAGGTTCGCATTCCGGAAGGGTACATAGGTGGTCGGATGCTGTGGCGATGCATCCTCATGGCGCTCGACGGCCATCTCCGGATCGGTGAGGCTGCTTGCGCCAAATACCCTGAAGTAGTCGAGGGAGATGACGACCGGGGGCTCCGCATCCAGGCGTGCGGCGAGCCTCCGGGCGCATCCAAGCTCTTTTGACTCTGTCCTCTGGCCGTACCTGATGTGGAGGGGGAGGAGTGCATATCCCATATCCCGTGCATAATACGCGAGGGTGGCCGAGTCCATCCCTCCTGAGAGGAGACATACTGCTTTCATCTTATCGCATCCCTATCTGTTTGTGAAGCTGGAGCTGAAGCCGGATATCATGGGTCCATCCGATGATCTCCTGTGCCACGGCATGGTAGTCTGCGCCATGAACCGGGGAGATGATCACCTCTCCGGCGATCGGGTGCTCCCTGAGTATCCCGGCGGCATAATCGAGATCTCCCTGATCAGCGACGACGAACTTGACGGTATCAGCCGGCCGGATGAGGGGGAGGAGGGAGAGATCGCTCTCCTCTCCTGATGACGGACACTTGATATCCATACAGATCGTCGCCCAGGGGAGCACCGGACCAAACGGCACCGTGCCGTTCGTCTCGATATCGATTTTGTACCCCTCGCCTGCCAGGTCCATGAGAAGGGGGAGGAGTTCATCTGCCTGGAGGAGCGGCTCGCCGCCGGTGATGCAGATCCGCCGGACTCCCGGTGACCGTATCTCATCGAGGATCGCATCTGCTGAGCGCTCCTCCCCACCTGCGGGGTCCTGCGTCGCCGGGGTGTCGCACCACCGGCAGGCGAGGTTGCATCCCGCAAGCCGGAGGAAGGTGCAGCGCTTCCCCTGCTCCCTCCCTTCTCCCTGGAAACTGACGAAGATCTCAGAGACTCTCACCGGGAGACCTCGGAGTAGCAGGTTGCCCCTTCCCATACACGGACCGTGGTAATCCTGCAGTCAAGGCCCATCATCCGGCATGCCTCATCGATCTGATCGGCGATCAGGACACACAGGAGCTCGCTCGTCGGATCGCCGTCTGTTACCACGACATCCTGGAACTCCGAGAGGCACGCGACCATCGGGTCCTCTGCATTGAGGATCACCTGATGATCATAGATCTCAACAAGTTTTTTTATGCAATTGTAATCAATGAGGATCTGCGTCCGTGGATCCACAGTCCCCTCGAGCCAGACCTCGGTGCGCCATCGGTGTCCGTGTAATCGGGCGCATTTCCCGTCGTAATGGAGCAGACGGTGGCTTGCATCGAAGTGGACCTCTTTGTAGATGCGGGTGGACATGTGGTTATCAGTTGGCGGAGAGGATGTATAAGGTTATTATTGAAGACCACTCATGAATGTAGGAACGTGTGGTCTGCGGATAGTATATAAAACACCTCCGCGCAATAAGTATTCCAGATTCTGGAACCTCCACCGGATCAAAAACCAGCATATCGAGGTATATACATGGGACAGGGAAAATTTGCAGCGAGAAAGCTTCAGCGCGACTCAAAGAAGTTCCGCTGGAGTGATCCGAAATACGCACGCCGTGCACTTGAACTCAAACTGAAGGCCGATCCGCTGAAGGGATCGCCACAGGGACGCGGTATCGTCCTTGAGAAGGTCGGTGTCGAGGCAAAACAGCCAAACTCGGCTATCAGGAAGTGTGTGCGTGTTCAGCTCATCAAGAACGGTCGTCAGGTGACCGCCTTTGCGGTCGGCGACGGTGCGATTAACTTCATCGATGAACACGATGAGGTCACAGTAGAGGGAATCGGCGGTCGTATGGGCCGTTCCATGGGAGATATTCCCGGTGTCCGGTTCGTCGTCACCGCAGTGAACAACGTCTCACTCAATGAACTTGTTATGGGACGCAAGGAGAAGGCGCGCAGGTGATCATGGTGACAGAAGAAGTCATGGTACAGGAAGAAGAGCAGCAGGTTGTTGCAAACTCCATCCTCCTCTTCAACAAGTGGGATCCATCAGAAGTCGTCATTAAGGACCCGGGCCTTGAGCGGTACGTCACCATCACCTCAACGGCAGTTCCGCACTCCTGCGGCCGGCTCACCCAGCAGCAGTTTACCAAGTCCTCGATGGCGATCGTCGAGCGGCTCATCAACAGGCTGATGCAGGTAGAGCACAACTCCGGCAAGAAGCAGCTCTGCACGCGGACCGTCATGGAGGCCTTCGATATCATCAACCAGAAGACGAAGCAGAACCCGATTCAGGTTCTCGTCGATGCAATCGGCAACACCGGACCCCGTGAGGAGACGGTCAGGCTGAAGTACGGTGGTATCAATGTCCCCAAGTCGGTCGATACCGCACCGATCCGCAGGGTGAACACTGCGCTGAAGTATATCGCAACCGGCGTCTGGAGAGGCTCGCACAAGACGAAGCGGTCTGCATCACAGGTTCTCGCCGATGAGCTTATTGCAGCGGCAAAGGGCGACTCAAAGTGCTTCTCTGTCGGAAAGAAAGAAGAGGTTGAGCGGATCGCAAAGTCCGCCCGCTAATCCATACCTTTTTTAGGTGATCTATGTCACGCGGCAAAAAGATGGTAGAGAAAGTTTCGGAACTGATGGACAAACCAGAGTTCATCCGGAACATCGGTATTGTTGCACATATTGACCACGGAAAGACGACCTTCTCCGACAACCTCCTCTCAGGGGCAGGGATGATCTCAGAGGAGCTCTCCGGTAAACAGCTCTTCATGGATTCCGATGCAGAGGAGCAGGCACGTGGTATCACCATCGATGCATCGAACGTCTCGATGGTGCATGAATACAATGGCACGGAGTACCTGATCAACATGATCGATACCCCTGGCCACGTCGACTTCGGTGGGGATGTCACCCGTGCAATGCGTGCGGTTGATGGTGCCATCGTCCTTGTCGATGCGGTTGAAGGGCCGATGCCCCAGACCGAGACTGTTCTTCGCCAGGCGCTGAAGGAGGGTGTCCGCCCGATCCTCTTCATCAACAAGGTTGACCGTCTCATCAACGAGCTGAAGGTTGACCCGCAGCAGATGATGATCCGCCTTGGAAAAGTCATTGACAAGGTGAACAAGCTCATCAAAGGGATGAACGAGACGATGTACAACGAGGGTGGCTGGAAACTGGATGCCGCAAATGGCACCGTCGCCTTCGGATCTGCTCTCTACAACTGGGCTGTCTCGATCCCGTACATGCAGAAGAGCGGTATCTCCTTCAAGGAAGTCATTGACAAGTGCAATGCCGGAGATATGAAAGGTCTTGCAAAGTCAAGCCCGCTCCATGAAGTCGTCCTTGACATCGTCGTCAAGCACCTTCCCAACCCTGTCGATGCCCAGAAGCGGCGTATCCCGATCATCTGGCATGGTGACAAGGAATCCCCTGAAGGCAAGGCGATGCTCTCCTGCGATCACAAGGGTGCGGTCACCATGATGGTCACTGACATCTCGTTTGACCCTCATGCCGGTGAGGTGGCAACAGGCCGTCTCTTCTCAGGAAAGATAAGCCGTGGAATGGAACTCTATGTTGTCGGGACTGCCGGAAAGCCCAACCGCCTCCAGCAGGTCGGTATCTTCATGGGTCCGACCCGTGTTGAGGTGGAGCAGATCGTCGGTGGCAATATCGCCGCAGTCACCGGTCTGAAAGATGCCTTCGTCGGCTCAACCGTCACCTCCAATCAGGATATCGTACCATTTGAGTCGCTGAAGCACTACTCCGAGCCTGTCATGACCGTCGCCGTCGAGGCGAAGAATATGAAGGATCTTCCAAAACTCGTCGAGGTTCTCCGGCAGGTTGCGAAAGAGGATCCGACGATCCGCGTCAATATCAATGAAGAGACCGGCGAACACCTGATCGCCGGTATGGGAGAGCTTCACCTTGAGGTCTCCACCGGTCGTATCCGCCGTGACAAGAACGTCGATATCGTCACCTCCGAGCCGATCGTCGTCTACAGGGAGACGGTCACGAAGAAGGCAGGGCCTGTCGAAGGGAAGTCGCCCAACCGTCACAACCGGTTCTATATCGAACTTGAGCCTCTTGAGGATACTATTGTCGATGCAATCAAGACCGGTACCGTCTCGATGACGATGAACGCCATCGAACGGCGTGATGCTCTTGTTGCTCTTGGCATGGAGAAGGATGAGGCAAAGAACGTCAAGGACATGTACAACTCGAACATGTTCATTGACATGACAAAGGGTATCCAGTACCTCAACGAGACCATGGAGCTGATCCTTGATGGTCTCCATGAGGCACTTGATGGCGGCCCGCTCGCAGATGAGCAGGTTCAGAACGTCAAGATCCGTCTGATGGATGTCAAGCTCCACGAGGATGCTATCCACCGTGGTCCCGCACAGGTCATCCCGGCGGTCAGGGCAGCTGTGAAGGCCGGTATCCTGATGGCAAATGACCAGCTCCTTGAGCCGGCCCAGAAGATCCAGATCACGGTCCCCCAGGATCAGATGGGCGCAGCCATCTCCCAGATCCAGGGACGCCGTGGCCAGCTCACCACCACCGAATCCGAAGGCGACCAGATCGTCGTCAACGGTGTGGCACCGGTTGCCGAACTCTTCGGGTTCGCAGGCGACCTCAGGTCCGCGACCGAGGGCCGGGCAATGTGGAGTACCGAGTTTGCCGGGTTCCAGCTGGTTCCCGCATCCCTCGTTAATGACGTCGTCATCGGTATCCGGAAGCGGAAGGGACTGAAGGAACAGATCCCAACGCCAAACGACTACCTCGCATAAGGCCAGATCACCTCCACCCTGTCCTTTTTCTTTTTCGTGGCTACCTGCCTGGTGGGCAGGGCGATCCCGAGTCTTTATCAGTGTACAGGATGACCATCTGGTATGGGTATCAAGGTGCTTGCGTTTGCCGGCTCGCCACGGCGGCATGGCAATTCAGAGATCCTCCTCGACTGGGTCCTCGATGCGATGAGGGCTGAATCTGATGTCGAGGTGGAGAAGTATCCCCTGGACGAGATCACCATCGCTCCCTGCAAAGGATGTAACGCCTGCGAGAAGCTCAACACCTGCGTCCAGAAGGATGATCTCGTCTGGGTGGAGGGAAAGATCATCAATGCCGATATCATCATCCTTTCGGCACCGATCTTCTGCATGGGAATTGCCGCACAGCCAAAAGCCCTCATCGACCGGGCCCAGGTCTTCCGGTCCCGGAAGTACGTCCTGAAGCTCCCGGTTGTGCCACCTGAACGGAAGGGGAAGCGGATCGGGATCTTCCTTGCAACCGCCGGCCAGGACTGGGATTATGTCTTTGATGCCGCGATACCATCGGTGAAATGCCTCTTCAATGTGATCGATGTGAAGAATAAGGATATCCGGTATCTGATGGTCAATAATGTCGATGAGAAGGGGGCGATCCATGATCACCCGGATGCAGAAAAGGATGCCGTCGCCCTTGCAGATGAGGTCATCACGACGATGCGGGAGATGAAAGGGGTATGAAGGCACTTGGGATCTCAGGCTCCCCCCGGCGGGGCGGCAACACCGAGACGCTCCTTGATGCGTTTCTTGAGGGTGCCGGTGAAGGGGGGGCGGAGACCGAGAAGATCGTCCTCCGTGATCTCGAATTTTCATCATGCAAAGGCTGCAATGCCTGCCATAAGACCGGGGTCTGTGTGCTGGAGGATGATCTGACCGCAATCTTTGAGGAGATCCTCTCGCTGGATATCCTCGCCCTCGCCTCCCCGATCTACTCGATGAGTGTGACGGCAGAGATGAAAGCGTTCATCGACCGGGGGCAGGTCTTCTGGGCGAGGACGTTCATCCAGAAGGACCTCTCCTTCGATGATGAGCATACCCGGAGGCATAAGGGCTTCTTCGTATCGACCGCAGGGCAGAACTGGGATCATGTCTTTTCTGCGGCCTACCCGGTGATGACGGCCTTCTTCAATGATATCGGGTTTGAGTACCGGGATAATATCATCGCAGGCAATATGGATGAATTCAAAGGGATACACGGCCACCCGACAGCCCTTGCGGATGCACGGAAGGCCGGGGCAGCAATCGCTGCCGAGCTTGCGAAGCTCTCCTGATCTGATAACGGAGGTATTACTTTCTGATACGTCCATATTCTGGTATGACTGAGATACTGGTCACCACGACCGATGAGATACCAGGATATGAGGTTGAAGTAATCGGGGTTGTCTTTGGCAATACCGTCCGGGCAAAGCATATCGGAAAGGACATCTTTGCAGGTCTCAAAAGCCTCGTCGGCGGCGAGATCGGGGCCTATACCGAGATGCTCGCTGAAGCCAGGGCCGAGGCGCTCTCCCGGATGGTTGCGGAGGCCCGCAGGGTTGGTGCCGATGCCGTCGTCGCATCCCGGTTCACGACCGCCGAGACGATGCCGGGTGCGGCAGAGATTGTGGCGTTTGGGACCGCGGTGACGATCCGGAAGAAGTAGGGGGATCCGGGAGATGAAGCGGGAATATTCCCGCTGTATCGTTATGGAGGATTTGGGTGTGCAGTTTGATTTTTGAGAGTGCCAGCCAGGTTCATACTGATGAGCTGCCGACGAAGGCAGGTATTGATCACCTTGATAAGCTCCGGTTTCGCCCCTTTCTGCAGCGTGTCTATGATCTCCCGTATCCGGAGACGGATGATGATCTCCTGCGGCTGCTCCGGAACATGAACCTGGCGACGGAGGACGGTATGCTGACCCTTGCCGGTCTTCTGTTCTTTACGGAACGGCCGGAGTGGATCAAACCGCAATTCATTGTAAAAGCAATCCGGTATCCCGGGGAGATCTTTCATGAAAGTTCCTTTTATGATTCAGAGGATTTTATCGGACCTCTTCCGGAGATCTTTCGGGGGTCACTCCTCTTCATTATGCGAAGCCTCTATAAAATTCAGGCCGGCCAGAGTGTCAATGCCCTCGGAGTGCCCGAGATTCCGCAGGTTGTCTTTGAGGAACTGCTGGTAAACGCTCTCGTTCACCGGGATTACCTGATCAATGCGCCGATACGCCTCTTCGTCTTTGATAATCGAATTGAGATCGTCAGTCCCGGCAATCTGCCTAATAACCTGACTGTTCCAAAAATCCGGTCAGGGAACTCTGTCATGAGAAACCCAATTCTTGTATCATTCGTTGCTAAGGGGCTGCTTCCCTATCGGGGGCCCGGTTCAGGGTTCAGGCGTGCCCTGCAGGAATGGCCGGATATTGATCTTCTGGATGACGGGGAGAGGGGCCTCTTCATTGTGACGATTCACCGGAAGAAGATTTTTTAACTGTGAAATACGCATCTCTTCATCGTGGGAATTGAGGCGATGCATGAAATCGAAGAGGGGGGTAGACGCCCCCTCCGTCAAAAGGAGATTATTGACAGGCTGAAACAGGAGATGCCGAGACTTCAGAGATTATTTGGTATCAAAAAGATTGGATTGTTTGGATCATATGCACGGAACGAAGCTGGTGAGATGAGTGATATCGATCTTCTGGTCTCTTTTGAAGGGGAGAAAGAGCGGTTTCGTACATTTATGCAATGCATTTTTTATCTTGAGGATATTTTCGGCAAGAACGTCGAGCTGATAGCAGAACATGCACTCGATCCCGCAATCCGGCCGGGTGTCATTGATGAGGTTATCTGGATATAAGACAGATGCCTTTTATGTTCCATCTGTTTTTCAATAAACCTGATTATTGTATGGGATGTTGTCACCCATGAGATTGGGGATATAAAAAGCCGGCTTTCAGTGATTCAACAAAAAAATGATGGGTGAGAAACGCTCACCGTCCTTGTCCCCCCACAATTTACAGATACACCATCGCCCCGATCAGCAGCGCAAACGACAGGCCGATCAGGAGCAGGAAGATGCCTTTGTTCCATGCAAGGACCTTCTTCCCATCGAGCGGGCCGACGGGGAGCATATTGAAGGCGGCGAGCATCCCGTTGATCTTGACCCCGACTGCGCCGAGGAGGGCGAGGAACGGGGAGAGGCCGAATGTGATGCTTGCAAGGGCGATGATTCCAAAGGGTATGGCGAGGAGGAGGTTGGTGATCGGGCCGGCCGCCGAGATGATCCCGTTCTCCTTCTTCGAGAGGCCGGGGCCGTAGATCATCGTTGCACCGGGGGCCGCGAAGACGACGCCGACGAGGGCGGCGAGGGCGACGGCGACGAGGAGCATCTGGTTGTCTTTGCGAAACTCTGCCCAGTGGCCATAGTGGATGGCGGTGAACTTATGGGCCAGTTCATGGAGGACGAAGCCGACCCCGACGGTGAGCATCGAGAGGAGGATGAGGAGTGCCGCCGTCCCGAGGTCCACCCGTCCACCTGAGATGCCTCCGACGAGTGCGATGGAGAAGGCGATTGCGAGGGCGAACCAGGCGATGCCAAGCTCCTTCCGCTCGCGGATGGAGATACGATTAAGCATTAAGAAATATTGGTTTCGCAGAAGATAGGGTTTCTCATCAGGATCATGCCTGCCTGTCAATCTTCTTCGGATTCCCCTGCCGACCGACTGAGAAGGTGAAGATACAGAGGGCGGGGATACGAGGGAGAGGGTTCTCAGATCTACAGTTAAGTATCTTCAGGGCTGATGATTATTCAATGAATCCCATACACCCGGGACGATCCATGGGAAAACTCATCTTCATGATCTCTCTCCTCCTGTTCCTTTGTGCATTTGTGGGATCAGCGGGATGCCTTAGTGATGAGCAGCCCCGGATCCCAGCCACCCATACAGAAGAGCCGATGAAGGCTGATTATGCTCCGGATGAGATACCCCTCCTCTATGCAGAGGCAGAGGCGGCTGCACGATCCGGGCTCGATGCAATCGCAGGGATCCCACATGATGAGCGAACATTTGAGAATACCTTCCTTGCATTCGATACCATCATCACCGATTATACGGATGCAGTATACCCCATGTCAGTGATGGGATATGTCCATCCCGATGCAACCGTCCGGGAAGAGGGGATGGCCATCGATGAAGCCTCATCGATATTCACAACAGAGACCTATGCACGGCGGGATCTCTATGTTGCTTTAGCAGATCAGGTGCCCCGCACCGCAGATGAGAGACGTCTGCAGGATGTTATTGTGAGAAGATTCGAGAAGCAGGGGCTCCACCTCGACAATGATCGGCTTGAGCGGGTCATCGGGATGAAAAACAGGATTGCTGCACTCGAGGCAGAGTACAACGCTAACCTCAACAGTGATGACACAACCCTTCTCTTCTCAGAGGAAGAACTCCGCGGCCTCCCCCCATCTGCACTGGCGGGTTTTGGCCGGACAGAAACAGGAGACTACATCGTCACGACAAGCTATCCCGATTATATCGCAGTCATGAGGTATGCAGATGAGAGTGAGACACGCAGGCGGATGCTTGTTGCAGACCATACCATACAGGGAGAGAACAATATCCCGCTTCTTGAAGAAGCCATCCAGCTTCGCCAGAAGGTTGCCCGTGACCTCGGTTATGCTACCTGGGCAGACTACCAGATCGACGGGCGGATGGCAGGAGATGCGGAATCGGTGATGGTGTTCCTCAATGATCTCAGGGAACCCCTCCAGGAGAAGAGAGAGGCTGAATCTACCACCCTTCTTGCCATCAAACAGCGGACTGATCCCGGCGCAGAATCACTCGATCCATGGGATATCACCTACCTCACCGAGATCTACAGAACCGAGGAGTACGGGTACAGCAATGATGAGGTGAAAGAGTACTTCCCCCTTGACCGGGTGCTTGATGGGATGTTTGGGATCTGTGAATTCCTCTATGGAATAACCATTGAGGAGATGCATGATCCGATGGCATGGCATCCCGATGTCCGGCTCTTCCGGATCAGCGATGAGGTGAATGATACCACAATCGGCCACCTCTATCTTGATCTCTATCCGCGTGAGGGGAAGTACAATCACTTCATCATTTTTGGCCTCACAGGCGGACGGATGACTGAAGAAGGGTATGCAGAACCATCTGCGGCGATCATCGGAAACTTCAACCCCCCGCAGGAGGGGAAGCCTGCCCTGTTAACAACAGATGAAGTCTGGATCTTATTCCACGAGATGGGGCATGCCACGCATAACCTCCTCACCCGTGCACCATATGGCACACTCTCAGGATTCTATGTCGAGTGGGACTTTGTGGAAACCCCATCCCAGGCATTCGAAGAGTGGATATACGATCCAGTCATCATGGAGTCGATCTCCGGCCATTATACAGATCCACACCAGGTGATCCCGCCTGAACTTCGGGACCAGGTCATCGCCTCGCAGGATTTTGGAAAAGGATATGCATACTCCTCACTCCTCCTCGGTTCTCTCCAGGATATGATCTACCACACTACAGACGGCCCCGTTGACACCGTCCGGATCTACCGGGAGCTGTATGAAGAGTTCCGGGGCATACCTGCACCAGAGGGAACACAACAGCCGGCAAGTTTCTCCCACCTGATGGGCGGATACGACGCCGGGTACTACAGCTATCTCTGGTCCAAGGTCTATGCGATGAACATCGTCGACCGTTTCGAGGAAGACGGTATGACCAACCGGACGACCGGAATGGCATACAGAACCGCGATCCTTGAACAAGGCAATATGGCAGACGGCATGGTACTCCTGACCAACTTCCTCGGAGAAGAGCCGGGGATCGAGCCGCTGTACAGGTATCTTGGGATAGAAGGTGTACATCCCCCACCATCTCCATAAGGGTTCTGGAAACCAGATTGTGACTGATCTACTGGCACTAAGAATTCAATACATTAAGCAAAGAATTAACCAAATTTTAAAATTTGGGTTTGAAGAAACGTACAGGTTTTGAGCAATAGTTGAAGGTACAACAATGGTTACTACAACAAAACGAGAAGAAGAGCGAGAAGAAAGAGTTCAAAGAATATCTGAATTAGATAAAAAGGAAAAACATGCTTTGCTTTTTGGGGCAGCAGCCAACTTCATCATGGCCGCAGTTGCATGGATTGCGTACTATTATTCTAATTCTGAGGCAGTTTTTTTAGATGGAAATTATAGCTTTATCATATTTCTGGGTATATTAGTGGCACTGAAAATTTCAGTAGTAAAGACTCATACAACTGAAACATTTCCACATGGAAAGTTTTTCTACGAATCACTCTACAGCTTCATTAAAGGCTTGATGATACTCGGAATTCTGTTAATGTCCATGGCGACTGCTCTCATCCGTATTGCCATGTTCTTCACAGGCCGCAAAGAAGAAATTCCTATGCTTATATTTGAGCCAATTCTCTATTACGCCGTGGTTTGCACCGTTCTTAGTTATGGTCTTGTTTATTTTTACAGGAAACAAAACCTGTCAATTGGCAATATGAGTATACTTTTACGCACAGAGCAAAAGTCTTCTTTCGTTGACGGAACTTTGTCTCTGGGCGTTGTTGTAATAGCCATATTCTTAATAATGGGAGGAGCAGAACGTGGCGGCGATTTTGTTCTGTATTTAGCAGATTCAATATTTGTACTGATTCTTTCATCTCTGCTGATTAGCGAGGCTGTTTCAATTATCAGGGAGGCAATAATCGAGATGGCTGGTGGGACTTTGCAGGATAAAGATAAACGCAAATTGTTTGAAGATGTCATTTATTCAACTATGCCAAAAGACCTGATAATTCAGGATATATTCATAAGTAAAAATGGCAGTCACTATAGTATTATGATATATATTACAACCAATGAGCCTGGTTATCTCAGGAAAGATATTATTGACACGAGAAATGAAATTGTTCGTATCCTACAAAAAGATCATCCCCATCTGTCACTGAAAATGATTCCTGAAGGTAAAATAATTTTAGTATAGAAGGTAAAATAATTTTAGTATAGAAGGTAAAATAATTTTAGTATAGAATGCAAAAAAGGAGAGATTATTGATTGTTGATAATTTATATAAAATTTTCTTCTTAATATTGCTATAATATGTCACTCTCATAGCTTTTCTCCATTCTATTGCTATTTAATTGCTTTATTCAAGATAAACGCTAACCTGACTGAAAGGTATAGATACTTATAAAACTATCATACTATAGGGATCTGATCTCTATGTCCATACGAATTATAATATGTTTTCTTCTCCTCTCTCTTTTGCTTATTGTGGGAATTGGGGCTGCTGCACCGCTTGATTCCGAATCGCAGCATGTAATTATTATTATGAAGGAGCAGCCCCCTTCAATGAAGGCAGCATCAGACATCGTTCTATTTGCAGTCGCATCAGAAGAAGATCTCGTTTATTCTCTCAAAAGCATGGGCGCTGAAGAGGTGACCCCACTCTGGTCTGTGAATGCACTGGCAACGACTCTTACCCCGGAACAACAGCAGCAGGTTGCTGCACGGGATGATGTTGCACGAGTGGTACGGGATAGAATCATCACACTTGATCGGGCACCTGACCCCGGGACGATGAAAGGGATGACGCGGTTTTTTACACCATTCTCGAGTACGGTTGATTCGATAGATCCCTCTGGCCATGTTACAGAGGATATTGCATGGGGTGTCTCCTGGATCGAAGCGCCAGCAGTCTGGTCAAATGGGATTAATGGTACCGGGGTGACGGTGGCTGTTGTAGATACCGGTATTGATCCAAACCACCCGGATCTTGCCGGGAAGATCGTCGGCTGGGCCGATCTCGTCAACGGGCTGGAAGATCCCTATGATGACAACGGGCACGGCACTCATTGTGCCGGGACGATTGCCGGTACTGGTGTCGGGGGTACACTCACCGGGGTTGCGCCGGGGGCAGATCTGATCGGCATCAAGGTATTCAATCAGTACGGGTCAGCGCACATGTCCACCGTCATTCAAGGATTTGAAACCGCTCTTCAGCTTGGTGCCGATGTTATCTCGTTCAGCGGCGGATCGCTAGAGTATGACCTTCATACGTGGTCTGGTTCCCTCAACAGCACGGGTGAGATGGACATACCCTTCCATATAAATATTGAAGGGGACGGTTTCGATCCCTCATTTATTCTGCTAAGGGCAGATACGCGATCGGATGAAGATCTCACAATCACCATGAAAAAACCGGATGGATCCGTCTATCCTGGTGTCAGTTTTGGCGGGAATGTTTTCTTCCTGCCTTCTGACATAGTAACGCTCAAATACATTGGAGATGAGCCGTTAGCAGACGGTGAATGGACCCTGCATCTTACCGGTACCCCTGTCAACGAGAGCAATCTGGTCTGGCATTCGGGGAGAGGCAATAATCTCAATAACACTCTCCACCAGAGGTTCAACCTGACCGATCAGATAGATACCCTGGACAGTCTTACGTTTGAGTTCTACACCATATATGAGATCGAGGATGACTGGGACTATGGTTTTGTCGAGGTCTGGTCAGATGAAGAGGATCAGTGGGTTCAGGTACTCCAATTTACCGGTGTTGGTGAGGGGAACTACTCTGCCGATCTGATGGAGTACATTAACCGTACCACCGAAGATCAGGCATTCCTGGATCTCAGGCTCCGATATGAGACCGATGATTCAGTTGTGGAGCAGGGATGGTATATCGACTGGATGGCAATCCCGGAGATTGGCTTTTATGATGATGCTTCAGAAGATCTCGGGTGGATAGCTGATCCGGAAGATGGGTGGACCCGGAATCAGGAGGAGCGACCAGTATCGGTCGAATGGATCATCTTCTATGCTGATAATGGTTCCAGTCTTCCTTCCCAAGTAGCGAATGAGATTGTTGTTGGTGGTGGAACCACATTTGTAGCGTCTGCAGGGAACAAGGGGGCGTCTGGCCTTCGGACAATCGGTGGTCCGGCGGCTGCTGAAAAAGTGATTGCTGTTGGCGCGACAGATCGTTCAGCAGATTATATTGCCGAATACAGCAGTCGGGGCCCCTCAGGCTGGGGTGAGGGCATGCGGATTAAACCTGACGTTGTTGCACCAGGATCATATATCCTTTCTGCCTCCACACGGGACGGCGAATTGTATAGGACGTTGTCGGGGACCTCCATGGCGTGTCCACATGTTTCGGGGATTGTGGCGTTGTTGCTTCAGGTGAACCCTGATCTTACCCCCGATGAGATCCGATCCATCCTGACGACGACAGCCGTTGATCTCGGTGATGACGGCCCTGATGTGACGTATGGGCACGGCCGGGTGAGTGCATGGGCAGCAGTGAATGCGGTTGTTCCGCTTGATCCCCCTGTCTATGAAGGCCCACGTCTTCATGCCGGGTTTGGGTATGAAATCCTGAAGATTGGTGAGCCCAATACCATCACAGCAATCTCATGGGATGGTATGCCCTCTTCCGGGGAACCGGTTCACTTCGTTATCTGGAATGAGGAAGTGGAGTATCTCAACACAACCGTTCTGACAGATGCCTCAGGTATGGCGACAGCGTCGTTTGTTCCGGATATTTCAGGATATCTGTACCAGGTGACTGATGCCCATGGCAACTCAGTCTCCGGACGGATAACTGCTGAAGCATTGGATCCCGTTCGGACCCTCCTGATCGATACGCCAGAGAAGGTATACGAGGCAGTAGCAGATTCGGTTATTCCGATCAGCTATACCATCGTCAATCCAGAGACTATGGAACCCTATTCTGGTGATCTGCGGGTTGTTATTCGCCACGATGATGAGGAGTATATAAATGAGGTTCTCACTCCGGTCAATGGAATGATTCAGCTTGGTATCGATGGATCAACCATCACCTCACGCCAGGGCGTAATCGAGATATCACCAGTTGCTGACGAATCCCAGGTTCTCTCTGCAGGTCGCCTTGAGCTCTATGACTCTGATCACACCATCAGGGTGATGAGCCCTGGTATAACAAGAGCAGTTTCAGGGGGCAATGCAACGCTTCTTGTGAAAGAATATTCCTTCCTGAATGCCATACCAGCTCAGGACGGGGTTCGCGAGCTTCTGGTTATCTGGATTTCTGAAGCAGAGGTCCAGTCCCTCTCGACCAAGTTCCCAGACGAGATGGCCCGGATTATGAGTGGTGACAACAGACGGACGATGCCAAAATATCATGAGCTCAGTGCTGAGATTGAGAGTATGGACCTGGATATCACCGTTGTTCCTTTTGAGCTGAGGAATGGTATCGGAAAGGTAGATCTGCCGGTACCTGCTGGTGCATATATGGGGGTTGCCCTGTATGGTGAGAGTGGTACATACATCGTCGTCGATCTCTGGCCATTTTTATATCATGGGATCGCTCCCTCCTCCGAACCAGCCCGCTTCCTCTCTCTCAGTGCTGAATGGCAGGGGAGTTACTCACCAGAGCTGCGGAGTATCGTCCCCGGAGAACGGGTGCATGTCACCTGTTATCTTGAGGACCCACTGACAGGTTTGCCGGTACAGGGGCAGGTGTACCTGTATACCGCTGATCAGTCTGCTGTTGTGATGACCGGGTCTGATGGGTACGGGTATGCGACGCTCCCGGTCTCGATCCGGTTTGAGGATGCATGGAAGAAGAATGAAATCCAGATCGTCGGGCTTTCGGGAGACTCCTATGACTATGCATCTGTATATCCCCCGTATGAACGTGTGATCTTAAGCGGTGCGTATACCAACCAGGAATCGGGAGGACTCCTGACGAGCAGTGTCTCGATTCTTGGGCCGGAAGAGACAACATGGCCTGCAATCCTGGAAGTTTCACGGCAGGATATTTACAGTCATAGTGGTCTCCGAATCGAGTATCTGGCACAATCAGCCACTCTTCTCTCGGAGCATATCACCGGCTCATCCGGATATATGGCTGATCTGCCACATGGCTCCTATCAGACCACTGTTAGTCTGAAGGATTACTTCTACCGAGGGGCATACAGTCAGGGGAACTGGTGGTCATACTACAAGGTGATTGGCGCGACTCCGCTCGTTGTTGAGACTCCACCTCCTGAGCGTATCACACGTGCAGGTACGGTAGATGTGCGGGTCAGAATGACCGATGGAGAAGCGGGTGTTCCCGTCTACCTGACCTATTCCAGTGTTAATCCCTATATCGTATCCGACGTCGATCAATTCTCAGATTACGGGGGTGTGGATATCAAAACCACCAGGGCAGACGGGACCGCGACGCTCAGGATGAATGTTCCTGAAGATGGCCACATCTGGTGGGAGATCGGAGCAGGAACGCCTGAACGTGTCTTCACAACACTCTCCGGGTATTCATTCCAGCAGACTCCGGCTCCACCAAAACCCTCTGATGGCTCAGGCGGTCATGATAATACTGCTGTTGCCTCAGGTGTTCTGTCAGGTGTTGGCACAGTCCTGACATACTCCGGTCTTCCGATCAGATCGATTGCGTTTACGACCGATGCAGATCTCGCTACTGCGCTCATCACCGTTTATCAGATCAGCTTCCTTCCGGATGGCACCCCTCAGCCGGGGCCGGAAGTATACAGGTATCTGATGATCACCCCGAGCCGCAATACGAAAGAGCATATCCCGGAGGGGGCAGAGATTACATTCCATATCCCTGTCGGCTATCTGACCGCAAACGGGATGAAGATGACCGATGTTGCACTGATGCATTTTGTTGATGGCACCTGGGTACAACTGCCGACGGTCTTCATCGGTATGGACGGGGATATGGCACAATACAGGGCGACCACACCCGGTTTTTCGATCTTTGCCATCGTGCTTGAGAAGAATGGGGCTGTAGTCGCTATCCCTGACCCAACACCGGTTCCTGTGGAGAGTACAGAGCCGCGGAATGGAACCGAAAGCATTGAGATAGAGCCCGGCATTGAGGGTGAGCAGATTGGTGTTGAGACGACACAACTGCCATCCGCAGAGGTGCCTGAGCCAACCCCGGCGCCAATCATGTATGCTCCGTTTGGTCTGGTTGCTGCCGCCCTTCTTGTCTTTGCATACAGGCGGCGGGAGTGAGGGGGAGAGGTCCCTTCCTTTTTTTGTGCCATCTGCTTTCTGCCTGTAGTCGAATAACAAGGTGGGATTACTCCCACACCGTCTTCCAGGAACCCACCTTGCGACTTTCACCGCAGTAGGCTCGCGCATTCCTCCATCAGAAGCCGTATTCAATCAGCCGGGAAGCTGGCAATCGGATCTCAATCTGGTGACTTTTTTTGTTCTCCTGACACATAGATACCAAAGAGACCAGATCCTCTCCCCCGGAAATACAAACCATGCCACGACCAAAACGAACCCCCGGACAGGCCCACCCGTTCCTCAAATGGGCGGGCGGCAAAACGCAGCTTCTGCCCGACCTCATCTCCCGCCTCCCGCCAGGGATTGCCAGCGGGGAGATCACCAGATATGTCGAGCCGTTCATCGGGGGAGGGGCGCTCTTCTTTGCCCTGCATGAGCATCACACTATACAAGAGTCGTATCTCTCTGACGTCAACTGCGAGCTCACCCTCTGTTATTCCGTCATCCAGAAGGATACAGAGGCGCTGATCGAGAGACTGGATCACCTGAAATCGGCGTATTACCAGTGTGACGAGGAGGAGAGGAAAGCCTTCTATTACGAGATCCGTGACAGCTTCAACAGGCAGCTCTCCGAAATATCGTTTGAAGGATACAACCCGGACTGGATCACCCGTGCGGCCTGGATCATCTTCCTGAACCGGACCTGTTTCAACGGACTCTTCCGGGTGAACCGGAGTGGCGGGTTCAATGTTCCCTTTGGAAAGTACAAAAACCCCGATATCCTGAATGCAGAGAACCTGCGCAATGTCGCAAAACTCCTTGCGGGGACGACCATCAGGCAGGGGGACTTCACGGGCTGCCGGGATGTCGTGGATGAGAAGACGTTTGTCTATTTCGATCCCCCCTACCGCCCCCTCAACGAGAAGACCGCCGTCTTCACCTCATATGCAAAGGACGGGTTTGACGAAGCGGACCAGATCCGGCTCGCCGAATTCTTCCGGGAGCTTGACCGGAAGGGAGCAAAAGTCATGCTCTCCAACTCGGATCCCAAAAACACCGATCCCGATGACTGCTTCTTTGATGATCTCTACTCCGGCTTCACCATCGAACGGGTGCCTGCAACACGGATGATCAATGCAAATGGTGCGGGAAGAGGGGCGATCAACGAGCTGATCATCACGAATTACCGGTCATCGGAGAGGTAAGGCATCCCGGAGATCCAGAGCAGACGCTTATGATACGCTCAGGGGCAGCAGAGATATCTGATGGGAAGATGGATGTAAAATAAACGGTCTGATAAATAATATATTTTATTTTCAATACTAAAAAATCATTTGGCAACTTCAATAAGGTAAAACCTTTTGAAGTTTAAACACCCATGATTCCGAAAGGCCACTAAATGCATCGAATATGGATGTACTTATTTTTTACAAAAAGAACAGGTTATAAGTAACATCCAATGTATATCGGAGAGAATAGGATGAATATTAACGCATCAATTATTGATCAGAGGCTTTCTGCAGTTTCTGCATCTATTGCGCAACGAGCACAGGATGAATTATCGATCACCGATCCTACTCGATTAAAATCCCTTGCCTTTGTCCACCTCTCTGTACAAACTCTACTGGACATTTCCCCTGATGAGGCATTTGACTGTCTCACTGAAGGCACACAGGATTTCGGAGTTGATGCCATGCAGATTTCAGAAGAGTTCGATGGGGAATTCGTAGTAACTCTTTTTCAGGGAAAGTATAAACATAAGAATCTTGATGGGAACTCAACATTTCCTGAGAGTGGAGTTAGCTCATTGATTCGTGCCATACAGGTTCTCTTCGATCCACAAGCCCAACTTCAGCCAATTAATCCCCGTCTTCTCTCCCGTGTAGAAGAGGTTCGCTCTCTGATTCGTGATGGATATATACCTCAGGTCAGAGCAGTACTATGCAATAACGGCCTGCACTGGAATGAAGCAGCAGACATTCTGATCAAACAGGCAGGTTTTAACAATCAAGTTACATGGGAGTATCTCAACCATGATCGTCTGGTTTCAATTCTTCAATCAACAAAACCCATCAATGACACCCTTCATCTCACAGGTTCAGCAATAATCGAGGATTTCAACTTCAGCCGTGTTTTAATTGGAAGAATACATATTAAAGGAATATATTCTCTAATGCATAGACATGGAGAACGATTACTCGACAGAAATATCCGCCGCTATCTTGGACTGCAAGGTAACCGGGTAAATGAAGCGATTCGTGACACTCTTTTATCTAAGGAAAGTAATAATTTCTATTTCTATAACAATGGTATAACACTCGTTTGTGAGAAGTTTGATTATAACGCTTTACAGCGAGGGGATTATCAGGTGAATGTTGAAAATCTTCAGATAATCAATGGTGGACAAACCTGTATGACAATATACAAAACACTCAAAGACCATATGTTCGAGCCACCCTCAGATGCATATATACTTCTTCGCCTCTACCAACTTCCTCGTGACAATGATCATCTCATTCGGCAGATAACCTATGCAACAAACAGCCAGAATCCTGTTGATCTCAAGGATCTCCGGGCAAATGACGAACTCCAGAAACGCCTTGAGGTCGATATCGAACAACTCGGTTATTCATATCGGAGAAAAAGAACTGATTCAACGATTAAACCCGTAGATATCACCTCAGGAGTTGCAGCAGAAGCGGTTTTATCGGTCTGGAGGCAGAAGCCACATCAGGCAAAATTCTTCTCCCGAGAACATTTTGGGAAGCTTTATGACCATATTTTCTCAGAAGATCTGACCGGAGCTCAGGTTATCATTGCAACCCTCATATATCGAATAACTGAGAATCGTCGTAAAAGACCAAAAGATAATGATCCACCATTTATAAGATATGCATCCTGTTTTCTTGCAATGCAGATGGGACACTACCTTCTTGAGGATATGAAACTGGTCCTTGAAGATCTTGGTCATGTACATCTAAATAAAGCTGAGATGCTCATCAGGGAAAGAGGAGAGGACTATCTTGAACGTGCTATAGTAGCTATTGATTCTGCACTACACAAGCTGTACGGAACACGGGAAGTTTCACTCCAGCAGTTGGCAGCAACGTTTAGACGTGGAGATTTGATCGAACAGCTTCTGGAATAGGGGTTCATTATCGATGCGGCATAGTATTCATTAAGCTCAACCATCTCATCCTCAGATCACCCCTACCAGCACCCCGGATACCCGTGCTCTACACAATACCGGCAAGCATCATCATCCCGATCACGATCATACATACTCCCATGCCGAGCCGGACAGGGCGATTGTACTTTTGTCTCCATGTATCCATCTGCCCAGGTGCTGACCCCCGGTATACAATGGCAAGGACGATCAGAAGGGGGAGCACGAAGATGAGGTTGTACAGAATGAGATATGGCAGCCCTTCCATCATGGTCATCCGGTCGGCAAGAAGAGCAAGTATGGCCAGATATATCCCTCCGGTGCAGGGCAGTTCAACGATGCTGACAAGCGCACCGAGAAGAAGTGCAGAGGGGATCGTGGCACGCCTGATATAGCTTCCGATTCTCTCTTTGAACTGTTCGGGGATCGAAAGTGAGAAGGCATGGTTCTGCCTGAGAACCTCGACAATCTGGATCAGACCTGCGAGTATGACGATGATTGCGGCAAGCGAGAAAAAAGGACTCGATATGTCAAGGGAATGGACAAAGCCAAGGAGAGCAAGCCCTGCAAGAAGATAAACCATAAATACCGTCCCGATGTAGACCAATCCAACCTGAAGCATCCGTCTTCTGTCATTGAGACTGGAGAGATATGCAAGAAGGACGAAGAGGACCGCAAATGCACAGGGATTGATACTGTCAACTGCTGCTCCGATGAGAACAGCCGCCACTGTCACCTGTGTGGCGTGAGAAGGTTTGCCACCAGGGAAAATGGCCTCAGGGGCGGGGGATGGCAGGTCATCCCCCCTGCACACAGCCGTCCCGTCGTGAAACGAATTGATAACCTGGAGTACAAGACCTCTTCTGTCGGTATCCCCTTTGGTCACCGGTTCAGTCTCTGCTGCTTCCAGAAGTCTCCGGAGACCTGAGTTCGTCTGTTCTTCTCCGACCATCACCGCTCCCCCGATCACAAAGAGAGGTATCAGCGGATTTTCTATCTGGTAGCTTTCAGAGATGGCAAAGAAATAATCACGGTTCGTCCTGCTATGGGCGATCTCACGATAATTCACGTCAATACAGGGATATACCTGTTCAAGCTCTTCAATTAGTGGTCGCACACGGTTGCAGTTTGCGCAGGTCAGGCTGTAAAAAAAGGACGCTTGTATCCTTTCATCACCTTCCTCAGTGGAGAGGGATTGCTGATCCCGGTTTTCTTCCAAACCTGAGACAACAGTGGTTCCACTGAAGAGGAGAATGACAATAATACACAGAATCGAAAAAAAGGATCTCATTGTGATACTGAACTCTCTTTGGAAAATATGGAAGGGCACCAGGGGGTAAAGATTACGCCTCTTCCCTCCCCTTCAATTCAGTCATATTACTGTTTCTGAGTATCACCCGCAGCCAGGGCACTCCTCAACAGTCCAGTCCATCCACTGGGTAGAGCGAAGTCCAATCGCCGTTTGATGATCCACCCCATAGACATTCTTGTAGAAATCAAGAAGCCATTCTGAGAGTTCGATGTCCGCAAATAACTCCGGATATGCCGCTTTTGCGATAACCATCACATCAATCGGATACTCCAGGCGTTTTGCACAGTTGCAGGGTGTCCACGGCCATGCGACGACATTTCTGTTCTTCACTGCATCAAGTTCCTGCAGGTTTTGGTAATACGGAGCGGAGTACAGCTCTTCCGGCGGGTGGTAGCCGTTGGCTGTACAGAGGATAATTACATCGGGGTTGATACTCAGAAGCTGCTCTGCAGAGACCGTCCTGAAGTATCCTGGTTCGGCATAAGCGTTCCTTGCATGAGCGATCTCCTCGATGAAGTAGGACTCGATGGTGTCAAGCCCAAAGACCTGCCCGGAGCCCCCGGCATCCCGTGCCCGTGACGACAGTCCAAGAACAAGGACGGTCGGCCGTTCTTCCATTGGAATATCCTTCGTCCTTTCATAAATGAAGCTGACCTGTTCCTCAAGGTAATCAGCAATCTCCATAGCCTTCATCTCTTCTCCAAAGACCTGCCCGATGATTCTTATTTCATCGGACATCTTTGAGAGATCGGGATCATCAAATGCAGGCGGTCCATAGATGACGACAAGAGGAATACCAAGGGACTCTATCGTGCTGATCGTCTTTATCACCGATTCGTCACCAATATGCCTGACTGTGCAGGAACCGATCCGCATGATCACAACATCAGGGTCAAGCGAGACAAGAGACTCATAGTTGAGTGCAGATCCCGACTGGGCAACGAGCGGGAGATCCATGATCCAGCGGTTGAGGTATGTAACAGGATTCATACCATCCCGATACCAGTATGTCTCCCCATGGATCGTCGGAAATTCATAGTTGAAGTTCCGTTGAAGACAGGATGATCCAAGCCCGACGATCAGATCCTGCTTATCGATATAGGTCATTGTCCCCTCGATCATGCCATCAGAAACAGTAACGACACGCTCGATATTCACCGGGACCTGTACCGCAACGCCACGGGAATCGACAACAGTACGATACTCTGCACCCGAAGATTGCTGTGACTGGTCGCCATCGGTTGATCCGACACATCCTGTGGAGAGGAGGAGGGCGATCAGAATGATCGATCCTGATAGTAATAATTTATTTCTCATAAATCGCACCAATTTTTCGCTTTTGTCCAACATGCCATGTCCGCATACTATATTCCATCCTCTACACACCAGTCCATCCACTGGGCTGAACGAAGCGCAATTGCTGTATCATGATCCACGCCATACACATTCTTGTAGAAGTCAAGCAGCCATTCTGAAAGAACAATGTCCTCAAAGAGCTCAGGATATGCCGCTTTTGCCATGACCATCACGTCGATTGGATACTCAAGACGCTTATCGCTATTACAGGGCGTCCAGGGAAGTGCATACACACGCTGGTTTTTCACAGCTGTTAATTCCTGAAGATTCAGGTAGTATGGAGCTGTGTACAACTCCTTTGGCGGATGATACCCCCATGCAGTGCAGAGGAGGATGATATCGGGATCAAGAGCCAGAACCTGTTCCGTACTCAATATCTGAAATATACCGGTTTCAGATTGGAATGCATTCTTTGCATTCACTATTCCTTCGAGCATATAGGAGTCAGTTGTCTTCAGCCCATGAGCTGTGCCCGATGCACCTTCTGAACGATGCTTGGGGGAAAGTCCGAAGATCAGTGCTGTCGGACGCTCCGATTCGGGGATTCCAGCTGTCCTTTTCTGCACGAGATCCACCTGGGACTCAAGGTAGCGTGCAAGCTGAACGGCTTCTGCATCCTTACCAAAAACCTTCCCCAGGATTAGTATTTCATCGGAAATACGCCTCAGTTCAGAATAATCATAGCAGTTTGGACTATAAAGGACAATCAAGGGGACATCAAGGGACTCGATGACATCAATGGTCTTTTGTGTTCTCTCATCATCCTTACTCAACAGGCTTCCGCTTCCTACTCGGAGAATAACGATATCTGGTTCGAGGGAGACGAGTGTCTCATAATTCATGGCACCTCCCCATTCTGCAACAAGAGGGAGGTCTTTGATCCATGGGTTAAGATTAGTAACCGGGTTCATACCACCTGTATATTCGTATGAATCGCCTGAAACTGTTGGAAAGGTATAATCATACCCCCTCTGAAGACATTTTGAGCCTACACCCACTATTGTATCCTGAACGCCAAAAACCGTCATTGTCCCTTCTATGAAACCATCAGAGACACCAACAACACGCTCGATATTCACCGGGACCTGTACCGCAACGCCACGGGAATCGACAACAGTACGATACTCTGCACCCGAAGATTGCTGTGACTGGTCGCCATCGGTTGATCCGACACATCCTGTGGAGAGGAGGAGAGCGATCAGAATGATCGATCCTGGTAGTAATAATTTATTTCTCATAAATCCCACCAATTTTTCGCTTTTGCTCAACATGCCATGTCCGCATACTATATTCCATCCTCTACACACCAGTCCATCCACTGGGCTGAACGAAGCGCAATTGCCGTATCATGATCCACGCCATACACATTCTTGTAGAAGTCGAGCAGCCATTCTGAAAGAATGATATCCTCAAATAGATCAGGATATGCCGCTTTTGCAAATACCATTATATCAATCGGATACTCAAGACGTTTTGCACAATTACAGGGTGTCCAGGGAAGTGCATACACACGCTGGTTTTTCACTGCCTGAAGCTCTGCCACATTCTGATAATACGGAGCAGAGTACAACTCTTCCGGTGGGTGATACCCGTTTGCTGTGCCCAGGACAATCACATCCGGATCAAGAGCAAGTAACTGTTCGGCAGAGATTGTTGGACTTCCCGGGTTTTGGAATGCATTCTTTGCGTGTACGATATCCTCAATAAAGTATGACTCAAAGGTATTGGTTCCTTTTACATTCCCTGCCCCACCAGCATTCCTTGCATTTGGAGACGCTCCAAAGGCAAGAACAGTTGGTTTTTCAGCATCGGGAATATTTTTTGTCCGATCATAAACAATATGTGTCTGAGATTCCAGATAGTTTGCAAGTACTTCTGCTTCTGCTTCCTTCCCAAAGACCTCTCCAATAATTTTTATTTCCTCAGATACTTTTGTGAGATCCGGGTTGTCAAATGCAGGCGGACCATAGATAACAATGAGTGGATACCCAAGAGATTCTATCGTCTGGATGGTCATTATTACTCCTTCATCGTCCGGTGAACGCATAGGACATGATCCAACGCGTAGGATAATAACATCGGGATCTAATGCAGCGATTGTTTCAAAATTTGCTCCAGCTCCGGACTGAGCGGCAAGAGGAAGATCCATCATCCAGCGGTTCAGGTATGTCACCGGGTTCATACCATCCCGATACCAGTACGATTCGCCATGAACTGTTGGAAATTCATAATTAAAGTTTCTCTGCAGGCAGGATGAGCCCAGTCCAACAATAGTATCCTGAACCCCAAGTGATGTCATCGTCCCTTCTATGAGACCATCTGAAACCGTGACAACACGCTCGATAGTCATCGGGACCTGCACCGCAACGCCACGGGAATCGACGACTGTCCGGTAATCTTCTCCGGCTACTGTCGTACTCCCCTGCTCCGCTCCCCGGTCAGTGCAGCCTGCTGAGAGGACCAGGAGGATGATGACAAGGAGCAGACAGCTCCATCCTGCATATGGTCCAATCACACGCATCCATTCACCTTCCACCAGATCTTCACCCGCTTCGTCATCCCTGACTGGATCAGTTCATCCCCCTTCTGAACAAGGACTCCTTTCAGATACTCCCGCAGGATCGCCTCCTGCTCCGGAGTCTGTATGCCATACTGATCCCGGAACTCGTCAACAGCCGCTGCAATATCCGGGAATCTCCTGACATGATCCATATCCGCAGTCTCCACATTGGGGTAGATACCCATCGAGTAGAGGAGATTAAAGATGACATCCGCTTTTGGCCCGGATCGGTACTCCCTCCCATGAAGCTTCGGCCAGAGGTCGATCATCGCCTGCTCCCAGCTTGTCGTATCGGCAAACCAGTAGAGGCAGACCCAGCCAGAGGAGGCACTGTACATCGCGGAAATTGCCTCTTTAATATCCGGCATCCCAAGCGAGTACGATGCCACGACGACATCATACTGTCCATCCAGATCAGATGAGAGATCAATATCCTCCCATCGTTTTTGGACTATCTGAATATTCGAGACCCCTTCTTCCTCTGCATACTCCGCAAGGACCGAGGTCATTCCGGGAGATGGCTCAACAGCGGTGACGTGAGCGGCAACCTTTGCAATCGGCACCGCCATCGTCCCGGGACCTGCTCCAATATCAAGCACACGGGAGCCCGAATGGATCGGGAGGCCTTCGATCACGTGCCTGATCCGCTCCGGGTTCTCCCTGGACTGCTTCATAAAGGATTGTGCCTTCTCTTTTGATACCCAGATCGAGGCACAATCATTTGTTCCACGGCATTTGAGGTTTTCCTGATACATCTTCTGCCAGATCTGATTCCAGTCAATCTCATTATATTCCATTGTAGTCTCCTGTGCACAGTTTCTATGATTGGTCTTCGACTCTCATTCCGTCTGGTGGGAAGGGATGGTCATGCCCATTTCCGTGATGCAGGTGCCCTGTGCAGCAGCATCGTTCTGCGACACTCTGGGGCATCACCATCTGCACTCCATTGACTGACCGGACACAGCAGGTGTCACGGTATATCTGTGAGAGAATATCTTCCGAGATGACATCTGCTGGAGCTCCATCAGCCACGATCTTCCCATCCCCTACGACAACCACCCGGTCGCAGAACCAGGCGACATGGTTGGGATCATGGCTGCAGGCAAGGATCGTCTTCCCATCCTCCGCAATATCCCGCATAATCTTCCAGATACGCATCTGATTTTGAAAATCAAGAGCACTTGTCGGCTCGTCAAGGAAGAGTACCGGTGTCTGCTGTGCGAGTGCACGGGCCATCAGGACCATCTGTCGCTGACCTCCGGATAGCTGGTTATACGGACGATCGGCAAGATCGGTAATACCAAGCTCTGCAAGGGCATCCATTGCGATCTCCTTGTCACGCCTCCTCACCCCGAAGAAACCTCCAAGATGAGGTGTCCTGCCCATCAGGACAACTTCACGGACAAGGTAGGGGAACGGTGGCTTGTGCTCCTGTGGCACATAGGCAACCATCCGTGCCATCTCCTCGATTGAACGGGTATATGTATCCTCGCCGCACATACGCACCGTTCCATCTCGTGCCTGGAGAAAGCGCAGGCAGCATTTGAAGAGTGTCGTCTTTCCGGATCCGTTTGGACCAAAGAGACCACAGAGCTCTCCTTCTCCGACTGAAAACGAGACACCCGATAGAACGGGGAAATCATCGTAATTAAAATGGATATTTGTTACATCCAGCATGGTTCATCACCCAAAGATAACTCTCCCCTTATGGCGGAGCAGGTAGCAGAGATACGGAGCACCAAGGATGGAAGCTAAAATCCCGACAGGAATCTCGGCCGTCGTCAGTGTTCGTGCAAGCGTATCACAGATGATCAGGTACGTTCCACCCATCATCAGTGCAGCCGGTATGACATACCGGTTATCAGGACCCAGCAGCATCCTCGCCGCATGGGGCATCATCAGGCCGACCCATGCGATGATTCCGACAAGGGATACCGCAAATGCGGTCACCGCTGTTGCCAGGGCAACAACGATGAATTTGTAGCGCTCAGGGTTTACACCAAGTGTCCGAGCCTCCTCATCACCCATCGAGAGAATGTTCAGTTTCCAGCCCAGCCCCCAGAGGATAATGAAGCAGATGATGACAAACGGTGTCAGAAGCCAGACATCACTCCACGTTGCATAGTAGAACCCTCCCATCAGCCAGAAGACGATCTCCCTGAGTGCCGTATCATCAGAGATATATTTGAGAAGTGAGACAAATGCCGCGAAAATTGAACCTATGATGACACCTGCAAGGATCAGGGTGACGATCGGGGTCTCACCCCGTACCCGGGCAAGCATATAGGCAAGTGTTACTGCGAGTGCCCCGAAGATGAAGGCAGAGATCTGGATCGAGAAGAAGATATGAGGGAACACAATCCCAAGTGCCGCTCCAAAGGCCGCTCCTGATGAGACCCCGAGGATATAGGGCTCAACAAGCGGATTTCGAAAGACGCCCTGGAATACCGCACCAGCAATGGCCAGTGCACCACCGACCGAGATCGCGAGAATGATCCTTGGTACACGAATATCCCAGACGATAGTGTTATGAAGCCTTGGTAATGTGCTGACATCACCGAATGTGAGATGGACGAGAATTACCCGGTATACATCGGTTGTTGTGATGCTGTATGCACCCATGACAACTGCAATGCATGCCGTAAGAAGGAGCAAACCTGCAAGTAGAATCAGAATGCCGATTTTTCTTCCTTCATTAAAACCATCAACAGGATCGTACCCGAGATTGATGAGTAACTGTCGTAAATTCTTTGATTCTGTCATAAGATAGGAAATCCCCCGGACGCATACTATGCTTAGTATGACATTGATATAAATTCATAACATTTGATCCAATAATTTTTCAAAAAAGAGAATACGAGATCGTAATTAATCCTAATAATCTGTTCTTAAATAATAGTTAAATACAATACATGCTTATTATATGTTATATAAAAGCACTTCATCTCTTATTTATGATATTTAAATTTGTAATATTGATATTATGTGTTAATTCGGCATGCATAAATAATACGGAACAAAAGATAAGGTATGAAGCGTTTACAATATCTTCTTATTGTTGCCTCCCTACTTATCGCTGGAGTGTTCATCTCCGGATGCACGGGACAGGGAGCAGATTTGGAAGGTTCTGACTCCGCAGATACCAGGATTATCACTGACATGCGTGGTCGGACGGTGGAGATCCCCTCGACCATAGAACGGGTTGTCTGTATCGACGACGGATTTGTCGAAGGTGTCATGTACCGGTTCGGTGAGCATGAGAAGGTCGTCGGGATTGGCGGCGAATGGATTAAGGATTATACCTATTCTTTTGATTCAATCACTGGTGAATCATATGAATATACAAATGGTATGAATCCGGTCAGGTATCTCATACCGCATCTCGCCGATCTTCCTGTCCTCGTGGGAACGGGCACCGGGATGAACTATGAAACCCTTGCCTCGCTTGATCCGGATGTTATATTCCTCAGGCAGGGATCATGGGCATTCCGGGCGGGAGACGATGAAAACCTCCAGAAGACCATTCATACGATAGAATCCCTTGGATATCCGCTCGTCATCCTGGTGGGGCCGCCATATCAGGATAGGACTTACGCACAATTTTAGTTGAGCCAAAAGATCAATATATTAGTAAAGCATAAAATAATGCGTGTCAAAGCAGTATCAAGTAACTGACACG